>JAUVSA010000221.1 GCA_030597345.1 Bacillota bacterium | reverse complement strand
GGCGGCCGCGGTGCGAATCACGCGGCTCCAAGGCCGACCCTGTGGTATTCGACGATCTACTCAAAGGCGTCGTGGTGGGGAAGCGGCGGTTGCAGTTCGGGGTGCCCGTGAGCACCTTCGGGGGGCCGGGGTATATTGTCCCCGGAGTCTCAGACCTGAAGCGAGACCGATTCGGCAACTTCTGGCTGTACCTGGATCGCCCGCCACACGCAGTCCTCAAATATGACGCAAACTTCAACTACCAGTTCGCACTGCTCACGCCGGACAGGGCACTGGCTCACGATCTGGACGCAGAGGGGAACCTATACCTGCTCCATCCGGGGAACTGGATATCAAAACACGGTCCGCTCGGGGAGCCGCTGGCGGCGTGGGAGCTGCCTTTTGGCCGCGACCCCGGGGAGTTTGTATCTGCGTCGGGGCTTGTGGTGGACGCAGATGCGGGACTCCTGTATCTGTCGGATGAGATGCTGGGGCGGGTGCAGCGGTTCAATCTGGAGCTTGAGCTCAGTCCCTTCCCGCAGACGGCCTGGGGATGGATCGGCCGGGAAGACCTGGCGTACCAACGGCGCGGGAAGTATAACGCCGGCACAATGTACTATCAGCTCGACCGGCCGCGCGAGCTTCGATTGGACGGCCAGGGGCACCTATTCGTGAGCTGTGAGCACTACGTGAGCAGATTCGACCTCGTGACAGGGCACCAGCTCTCGTTCGGACGCAACCCAGTGCTTGGCTGGGGCGGGACTTTCAGCGACTCGGCTTTTTCCCAGTCGGCCGCACTCGACGGTCATTGGCAGCTCCACTGGCTCGTCGGCGTTGACAGCTTCGGGAACATTTACCTCGCGGATCGAAAGAACAGATTCGTGGTGAATCCCCGTTTGCAGGTCTTCCGCTCCGACGGGACGCTGGTGCGCGTATTCGATATTGAGGATGAACTGCGAGATCAGTCGGGCCAGCCGGTGTATGTAACTGCCGTCAAAGGGCTGGCGTCAAGCGAGGATAGGGTCTGGCTGGTGGACGCCGCGGGGCGGATCTATGAGGGCCCGCCGGGCGGGGCGGTGCGCAGCGGGGGCCGCCTCTACCTCGGGCCTGGCGCGGCGGGCAGGCAGTTCGACCTAACCCGCGCGTCTGCAGATGAGTTCACGGTGGAGACCCAGGAGGGGAGGGTGAGGCACACGTCCGAAGGGCTGGTCATGGGGTATCCGACGGGCGAGAGCGGGACGGGCAACTGCGAGCGCGAGGGTCGTCCGGTGTTGGCGGATGGCGAGACTTCAATGTGGATTCCGGTGCGTCTGGGCGATCCGTTTGGCGTAATACTGCTGCAGGCGGACGGCGAGGAGATCCCGCCTTCTCAGTACGAGACAGGGATCGAGGACGTGCCCGGCTTGTTCGGGACGCGCTACGACTACTTCCGAGTGACAAATCGCAGCGGGCGTACGTGGCAGGACGTGCGATTCCTTGCCGAGACGGTCGAGTGAGACGGGAACGCGGCCGCGAAGGGAGTGAAGGGCTATGAAAGTCGCTGTTTTCACCGACGAGATATCGCAGAACCTGGAGACCGCGCTGAAACTGGCGGTCCGGCATCGCCTCGACGGGGTCGAGCTGCGGACCGTCTGGGATAAGCCGGTCCAGCATCTATCTCCGGACGAGGTAGCGCGAGTCAAAGGGCTACTGGAGGAGCACGAGCTGGAGCTGGCGGCCATCGCCTCGCCGGTATTCAAGTGTGAGCTGGACGACGAGACGCAGCACCGAGATCATCTCGACTACTTGCGAAGCTGTATCCGCCTCGGAAAGGAGCTTGGGTGCGACATCATCCGGGTGTTCACCTTCTGGAAGCGCGGGCCGTCGCCGCCCGTATGGGAGAAGGTGAAGCGGCAGTTCTCCGCGGCCGTGCCGATAGCGGAAGACGCGGGCGTCGTGCTCGGGGTGGAGAACGAGCACACAACCTACTGTGCCACCGCCTCGGAGACCAAGCAGTTGGTGACTGAAGTGGGTTCGCCGGCGGTGAAGGTGGTGTGGGATCCGTGTAACGAGGTTTACGCGGAAGACGGCATCACGCCCTACCCGGACGCCTACCGGCTGGTGGAGCCAATGGTCGCGCACGTGCACGTGAAGGATGGGGTGAAGGACCCGGCCACCGCGGAGGCGCGCGTCGTGCCGGTGGGCGAGGGAGTGATTGACTGGCAGGGACAGCTTCGCGAGCTGCTGGCGAAGGGATATGAGGGCTACGCCTCCCTCGAAACGCACTGGCGGCCGCAAGCGCTGCCTGAGGAGGTGCTCAACCAGCCCGGCGGCGCGGGGTTCTCTGAGACCGGGGAATACGCCAGTGATCTCTGCCTGCGCAACTTGATGCGCATCCTGGAAGATGCGCGCAAGGAGATCGACTAGCCTTCAAGCTTGGTCCCGTGCTTCTCGATCAGCGCTTCCTCGCGGGCATAGTCGAAGGGGGCCGGAATGCCGGGCCAGCTCCAGTCGTCGTCCTGAGGGTGCTGACTGAGCCAGGCCAGGGTGAGTTCGAGCCCATCGCGCGGGATCATCCTGTCCCGGTAGCGCAACTGTGCTCTCGCCTTTCGCAGGTCGAAGAACGAAGTATGGGCGTAGGGCGTAGTCCACAGATGCCCGGGGACTGAGTAGATCTCCCACTGGTGGTCGAGCGCCCGCGCCACGCCTTGCGCCAACTGGGCCAGGGTGTAGAGCTTCTCCTCGCCGAGGTTGTAGAGTTGGCCGGCCGCGCGCGGTGCGGTGAGGGCCTGGGCTATCCCCCAGGCCATGTTCTGGACGAACCCACGGTGGCAGATGTGCAGTCCTCCGTCCGGCAGGGCGATTCTCTCCCTCCCATCCAGCGCGCGGCGCGCGAAGAACCACTCGGCGCATTGCGGGTCGCGCGGCCCGTAAAGCTCGGGCAGGCGGATGACCACCGCGGGGAGCGCTCCCTCGGCGGCTGCTCCCAGGATGATCTGATCGGCCGCGATCTGAGCGGCGGTTTCCGGCGCGGCGCGATCTGTGGCGAGCAGCTCGGCGTCTTCGGTCACTGGACAGGCGGGGCTCGGGCCATACACGGCGGCGCAGCTCAGGTGAACGGAACGCGCCATCGCGCCGCTGCACACATCGGCGACCGCACTGGCGTGCTCCGGCCCGCGATGCAGCATGTCGATTAGGCCGTCGGGCCGCCAGGACTTCACGGCCCTGCGCAGCGCGGCCAGCCGGGAGGCATCTCCCTGGTAGCGGCGCACGGATTCCCCGAAGGTCGCCTCGCCGCGGGAAAGCACCGCAACTTCGTGCTTGCGGGCCAGCAGCTCATCCACCACGAAAGGCCCGAGGAATCTCGTGCCGCCGAGGACGAGGACTCTCACTCAGGTGTACCTCCCTGGGATGCGCCCGACATCATGGGGGGAAGGACCCCAGGCCGAGAACCTCCGCGATTCGCTTGGGGATGTCGGTGTTGTCCATTTCCCCAGTGAAGCGTTCTGCACCGGGACCATAAGCGAAGACACGCAGACGGGTGGCCGTGTACCCAGTGGTGCCCCATGACACGCCGGCGCGCTTGCTCAGCAGAGCCGCAATTGCCGCGGCAGACTCTTCCGCCTGCTTGACCTCTTCCACCTCGGCCGGCGTCAGGTCGGACAATCCAGCGTGCGCCGCCAGCACTTCGGCCACGTTGGTGCGATCCGAGTTGAGCTTCTCGGCGAGCGCCTCCGAGGAAAGTGTGACGGCGCCCAAGGAGCTCGTCAGCCCTGGCTTGTCGATGGACAATCCGCCGGTCTCGTGGTCGGCGGTGACGACCACTAAGGTACGGCCGCGCCGGTGTGCGCGATCCAGCGCGGCGGCGACAGCTTCATCGAACTCCCAGGTGTCGAGCACCGCCCCTGCCGGATCGCTGCCGTGACACTTCCAGTCGATCCTCGCGCCCTCTACCGCCAGGAAGAACCCGTCGGCATTGACCGACAGCCGGTCGAGCGCGGCTGTCACCATCTCGGCCATGCTCGGCGCCTGCTCGCCATCATCGAACAGCCCCACCAGCCGCTGCTCCTTCGCGCCCGCCAGTTCATCCTTCGTGAACACGACGCCATAGCCCGACCGT
>JAUVSA010000177.1 GCA_030597345.1 Bacillota bacterium | reverse complement strand
CGGCATTTCTCAAGGGATTCTTCGTGGCGGCCGGCAACGAGGCGGAGGCCGCAGCGAACGACCTGCTGACGGCCGCCGAGGCGTACTGCGCCGGCGCGGGTAAGACCAAGCTGCGGCTTACGGAATATGCCGGGCCCTATGTCTACCCAGGCCTGGATGTGCGCTACGGCCGCCTCTACGACATCCTCGTGAGCCGCGGATTCCGCGACGTGGGCACGATAGAGGACGTGGCGGTGGACCTGAATGCCCCCAAGTTGAGCGCTGCCATGGAGCGGGCCCGCGCTCGGGTGGGTTCCAACGCGGACGTGGTTAGGTGGCGGCCTGACTTGCTTCCGGCCATGCGCAGCTTCGTTGAAGAGGGGAGTCAGGCCCAGTGGTTCCCGGCCGGCTGGGAGAAGGGCTACGCACAGCCGGACGATACCACGCTCGTTCTGCTACGACGGGAGGAGATCGTAGGCTGGGCGCACTTCTGGCCGGGTGTTCCCAGGGCCGGCTTCGGCCCCACGCTTGTTCTCGAGCGGGAGCGAAAAAAGGGATACGGCTCGCTACTGCTGCTGGAGTGCATGGCGCGCGCTCGTGAGCGGGGCGGAGAGCGCATGGAGGCAGGGTGGGCCAATACGGGGTTCTATGTTGCGAACGGCTGGCACATTATACGGCGCTATGCGGTTCTGGCCAGAGAGCTGTCCGGGTGAGCAGCGCCGAGCAATGCCGAGACAACACGAGCGACACGGCGGCCCCGCCACAGAAGAAGCAGCGACGAGATTACAGGAGGAGACATGAGATTCGCAGATCCATTTGCGGCACCGGGAAAGTGGTACAAGGGCAATCTCCACACTCACACCACTGAGTCAGACGGCGCGCTCGATCCGGCGGAGGTAGTGAGGCGCTATCGGGACGCGCAATACGATTTCCTTGCGCTCACCGACCACGGTCGCGTGACGGTCGCGGCCGACCCGTCCGAGGGGGCTCCCCTCCTGCTCCTCGGGACGGAAATGGACGGCGACAGCAGCGAGCTGGGCGAGCGCTACCACATCCTGGCCTTCGGACTCTCAGAGGCCTGCCAGGTTCCAGATCGCCCAAAGGTGGCGGAGGCAATCGCCTGGGCCAAGCAGCACGGCGGGGAGGCGGTCGTGGCCCACCCGTACTGGTCCGGGCTCGCGCTGCCGGACCTGCTGCGCTGCGAAGGGAATAGCGGAATCGAGATCTTCAACACCGGCTGCCACTACGAGCTCGCCAAAGGATACTCGACGGTTCACTGGGATGATCTTCTGGGCAGCGGTCATCGGGCGTGGGGGTTCGCCGTTGACGATTCTCACCACGGCGTCCGGGAGCACCGACCCACAGACACCGCCCGAGCATGGATAATGGTCAAAGCTTCCGCTCTCACCCAAGACGCCATCATGGAGTCGATCCGGTCGGGCCTATTCTACTCCTCCTGGGGCCCGACCATTCATGAGATGGCTGTTACCGGCGCGGAGGTAAGGGCAGTCACTTCTCCCGTCAAAGAGATCAACTTCATCGCACAGCGCTGGGCGGGGGGAAGCTTCACAGCCCCCGAGGGCGAGACGCTGACTAGCGCCGTCTTCCCACTGCGAGGACACGAGAACTACCTCCGGGTGGAGTGCCGAGACGCGGAGGGGAGATGGGCCTTCTCAAACCCGATCTTCTTCGGCGACTAAGGGCAAGGAGACTGGCTCGCGCTTGTCCGCGGACTGATAGATAGCGAGCACTATCTCCAACGCCTTCCGCCCGTCCTCACCCGTAATCGGCGGGGCCACCCCGCCCCTGACCGCCGCCGCGAACTCTTCGTATAGCTCCACCTGTGCAGAGTCTGGGAACTCGCGCTCCGTCCATTCCCGCGCCGGCAGTCCAGCAGCCGCCTCGGTCAGGTACACCTCTGCCCGGCCGCTCCAGAGTCCGAACCGGGACTGCCCTCTCTTGCCGAGCAGCACTACTTCCGGCTCGGCGGCACCCCCAAAGAAGCAAGAGCTGCCCTCCACCACACCCACGGCATTGTTGTCGTATCGCAAGCAGGCTGCCGCGAGATCCTCCACCTCGACCTCAGTCATGAATCTTCCCATCTCGCCATAGGCGCGGATGACCTCGAGCCCGGTTATTCCCCGGACCAAGTCGAGATGGTGGATGAGATTGGTGATGACCACACCTCCGCCGCTCTGTCCCTTCGATCTCCGCCAGTCCGTGATGGTGCGTCCGGAGAAGCCGCCGGTCCAGTAGGAATCTTGCTTCTCTCCCAGGTTGCGGAGTCGCACCTCTATTACCTCGCCGAGCGCGCCCGCCTCGAGCAGCTCCCGCGTCCACTTCGCCGCCCCCAAATATCGCAGCGGAAAACAAGTCGCAAGCGCGACGCCGGCCTGTCGGCAGGCCCCGATGATGCGGTCGGCGTCGCGCAAGTCAGTCGCCAGGGGCTTCTCGCATAGCACAGCTTTGCCGGCCTCCGCAGCCTGCTCGGCCAGGTCGGCATGGGTGAACGCTGGAGTTGCCAGTGTGACGGCGTCCACATCGGGCCGGTCGAGAAGCTCCTCCACGTGGGTGGAGTGAGGCACTCCATATTCCTCGCCCAGGCTCTTTGCGGAGGATGCAACCACATCCATGCAAGCAATCAAGCGTGCGCCGGTCGCCTCGGCGAGCGCCTTCGCATGGGTCGGCGCGATGTCGCCGCAGCCAATCAAACCGATCCCCAATGGCTTGCCTGCCATCTCTCTACCTCGTGATTCCCCTCAAATAGGCCGCGAAGCGCGGCACTTCGACCATGGCATCCTGGCCCGGCTCCTCGTACTCGATCGACAGGAAGCCGCGGTAACCGGCCTTCCGCATGATGTCAGCGACGCGGCGATAGTCTACATAGTCGCGGCTGCCCGCGAAGTCCGCTGTGGGCTTGGCGTGCGTCATGATGGTGTAGGGCGCCGTCTGCTCGAACTCCGCATAGGGGTCCCTTGAGTAGTTCCCGAAGTCAAGCAAGGCCCCCACCCAGTCCGACTCGACTCCTCTCAGTATGCGAATCAGCCCCTCCGCGGTCGCGCTGATCCCTCCATGGTTCTCCACGCCTATCATGACGCCGACCTGCTCAGCGTGAACCGCGCACTCCTTCAGTCCGGCCACCGCCCACTCGAAGGCGTCTTCTTCCCTCTGCCCCTCCGGCGTTTCTCCCGCGAACACCCGCAGACACGGCGAGCCGAGGCGAGCCGATATGTCGAGCCATTCCTTCACGAACTCGATGTGCTGCTGACGCTCCTCCGGCGTGGGCAGACAGAAGGCCCCGCCGATCGCAGTGCCGGCCAGCTCGAGACCGCGGCGAAAGAGATGGCGTTTGAGACCATTCAAGTAGCCGCTGGATGTCTCCGGGAAGTAGTACTGGGTTAGCTCGACTCCCTCGAGGCCCATGTCGGCGCAGATGTCTGCGTATTTCTCGAGGGTGAGGCCCTTCTCTCTGAAGTACGTGTTGAACGTGTATCCGGCGCAACTCAGTTTCACTTTCGACCTCCACTGAACGCAGCAAGTCTCCCACGGGGGTTCGTTTCCGGCAGGAGAATTCCTCTTCGGGGGCGCTGACCCCGAGCTATTGGCCAGGCCGATATCGCCTCAGGCCAGCGCGCGAGATATCGCGGTGAGCACCTTGTCTGCGGAAGCCGGCTTCGACAGGTAGGAGCTCACCCCAAGCTCGCGCACAGCCGCTTCTTCATCGGGGTCCTGGCGTCCGGTTAGAACGATGACCGGGAGTCCGCTCTGCATTACCTGCCGCAGAAAAGCGAGAACCGATACGCCGCTTTCCAGCGGGAGCCCCAGATCGAGCAGAACCACGTGCGGAGACTCGGGCTTGGGAGCGGTCAAGGCAACCATGGCCTCGATGCCGTTCCGAGCCGACACCACTTCGTAGTCATTCAAGACGAGGAGTTCGTCGAGGAAGCGCATCACTTCCGGGTTGTCCTCGACCACTAGCACACGAGGCCGAGCGCGCTGCTCCGCGGCGTCCGACCGGGTCATGGCTTCGCCGTCCCGCCTCGGAAGGCACCGGTCAGACAACCTCCCGATGGGATCGCGAACGCGCCTGCGAGAATCACCACTCCCGCAGCAAACACCGCCAACAATGATAGCAACGTCGACATAGGAGCTCCGCTCACCGTGGACTTCTGGAATCTCCCGGTGCGAGGCCGGGTCAGCCTCCCGGGACCGGATCTTCTACATTCAATAGTATTCGAGATCAGGCGACGGCGCACCTCCCTCGCCTGTGCGGATCACGCTACACCGCCTGAAGCGGGCGAGGGCCCAATGCCGCTGGCGCCCCAGAACATCAGGTACAGCACTGTGGCCGCCGGGCCTGCCCTCCACAATGACTTGCGAAAGTGCCATCCTCTGGAAGTTGGAGACATTCTGGCCGATGACAGGACAAGCACGCTCGAACGGGTGGCACAAGCGGCGCGTCGCGGCAGGATGCCGCTGAGCTTGCCCGAATACGGGGTCCAATCCAGGATGAAGGAGGCGAGGAAGATGGCACGGGGCACGCAGCTGTCGATAGCGCTCGAGAACAAGCCTGGCCAACTGGCCAAGGTGGCCTCCGCTCTCGCGCGGGCCAAAGTGAACATCAGAGCGATCACAGTGGTTGACTCGGCGGAGGTCGGCGTCATTCGACTCGTGACCTCCTCCAACGCGAGGGCCCGCGCTGCTCTGAAGCGCGCAGGGATGAATGTGGTGCAGAGCCAGGTGATCATTGCGAGTCTCCCGAACGAGCCGGGCGCGCTGGCTGCTGCGGCCAGGAAGCTGGCGGCGGCGAAGATCAACGTCGAGTAT
>JAUVSA010000064.1 GCA_030597345.1 Bacillota bacterium | reverse complement strand
ACGTGCGCGAGGGGCTGCGTTCTGCTCCGAGTCGCCAGCTTCTTCAGCGGGATTCTCTTCCCGCCCGCCAGATGGAAGCACGCGTCGGGGTGCGCGGCATACTCGACCAGCACCTCGCGTTCGGAGATCTCCGGAAGTCGGTTGTTGTAGGTCTTGCGCCATTCCCGGTTCGGGTAGAGCGGACGTCTGGATGCAGAGATCACCTGTCCCATGTCCAAGCGGACCTGCTTCAACAGCCCGACTTCGTCCATGCTTGGGTCGAAGCGCTGGCCTCTGGGCAGGCGAAGAATAGCTTTCTTTCGAGTCTGCCAGCGAAGTGGGTGTGACGAGGCCTTCCCTGCGGACAGTGCTGAGAGCACTACGACGCCGCTCACCGGCTCCAAGCGAAGACCAACGATCTCCTTGCGGGGGTGAGGGTTCTGCCAGGCATAGAGCCAGTTGATCCACGGGCCGTTGTCCGCCGCGCTCGCGCGGGTCTGGCTTCCACCCCAGTTTCCACAGGCCTGCTCGTGGTGTGCGCGCATCGGGAAAGGCTTGGCATGTGCAACCGCCTCGAAGCAGTTCTCGCCCCAATTGCGCTGGAATGCTCCGAGTTCGTGCCGCCTCCGGATGGAGATGCGCTCCTCGGTGCCATCTGCGTAGATGACGACATAGTTGGCCGCGTGCTCGCCGAGGCGCCCAGTCCCAGTCTTCCCCACGGGGAATCCGCTCTCGTCTGTCTGCTGTGGACGGAGGTCCGACGTGTGCATGAACACAAGCCAACTGGCTCTAGTCGGATCGAGCTTGACTGCCACCACTTCCCGCTTCAGCAGCACTGCTCTTCGGATCTGGAACGGAATGCCCCAGCCCACGCAACTGCCACTTGGCGCGCGCGGCATCGCTTCCCGCATCTCTTTCGACAGAGCGCGCGCAGACCGCAGATCCGAGAGCTTCAGGTTTCCCCTGAGGCCGATCGGGCTGAACCGGGAGGTGATGGGACCGTCGACTGCACTTGGCATGGCTGCGCGCTCCTTTGGCTATGTATGGGGTGCAACCAGTAGGTTTGGCGAGCAACCCGAGTTTCCTCTTCGCGCTCCCCTGTGCCATGTCCCCCCGGACCTCGAGGTCACGGGCGCGACCGCATTCTGGGATTGCTTTGTGAGCCGTGGTGAGCTATAATCACATCAGTTGGCTCGCGGGCATCTGTTCGCCGGAGACCAACGATATATGTCCTATGAGAGGAGTCGTGTAATGTCTGATCGGACCGCTGTAACTGCCGCACCGCACTCCGCGCTCCCCGCGGACTGCGAGACTCAAACCCTCGGCGTCGCCTTCTTCGATCTCTCCCGTATGGCCGAATGGACGTCACCGGAGGGAGATGCGCGCGTCGCCAGCTTCCTCCAGACGTTCTACGGGCTGGCCGCGAAGCACCTCCAGCCGGCGGGAGGGCGAATCGTCAAGTTCATGGGCGATGCCGGACTCGTCGTGTGCCCCAAGGAGTCGGTCGAACAGATCGTGTTTGCCCTCTCCGACTTGTCCCGGGATGCCCGGGAAAGCGCCCTCCGGTTCGGCCTCGATGTGTACCTCAACGTGAGCGTTCACGTCGGCCCGGCGCTCGCGGGCAGCTTCGGGGCGCCGGGCGAAGAGCGCTTCGACGTGATCGGCAAGACGGTGAACATCGCGGCCCGCCTGGGCCGACGGGGCCTGATACTTTCCCAGCAGGCCTTCCGCTGCCTCTCACCGGAGGGCCGAGAGCGCTTCCAGAAAATCGCTCGGCCAACCACCTACCACCTGCGGTCGTAGGCGAGGAGGGTCGCGTGGTCGCGTACGCCGGAAACGAGCCATGATCCTCTACCACGGCACAACGGCAGGCCGGGCGCGCCGGATCTCAGCGGAGGGTTTCCTCCCGAGGAAGCCCTCCCGCAGGGTCTGGTTCGCGGAGACCCGGGCCTACGCGCTCGGCCGGGCGAAGACCCAGGCGAAGCGCGCCCGCGACACGGCCGTGGTCCGCACCTGCGATATCGACCTGCCCCAGATGCGCAAGCTCCTCGGCAAGGGGAAGGTGCTCCACAGGGGCGGCGTCATCGCCATCAAAGCGGCCGTCTCGGTGAACGTGCTTCGCTCGCACCCCGGCTATCCGGGCTGTGCAGACCAGCCCAGCTCCCCCGAGGACCTGGCCGCCTGGATCAACGACATCCTCGGGCTGAAGCCCTACAAAGGCGTCAACAAACGGCATCCCGGACTCGACCGCCTCTCCCGCTGGGTGGTGAACCGCATGACCTCCCGGCCGAACAGCAGGATTCGCCCGAGGGAGCTTCTCGCCATGGCGCGCCGGTGGCTGCCGGAGTTCTTCGAGGGCGTCCGGATCGACCTCGAGTCAATGCGTGCGCGGCGGGAGGTGGCGACCATCGAGGTCGAGGTCGAGCCGCCGACGGAGTCAGCCGACCCCCACGAGGAGGAGGCGCTCGACTGCCTGACCTCCGAGAAGCCGGAACGGCGCGCGCGCGGGCTCGGCCTTCTGGCGAAGATCGGGGAGCCGGACCTGTTCGACTGGTGTGCCATGTTCCTGGGTGACGACGCCGAGGTCCAGATCGCTGCGCTCCACACTATGCTGGCCTGCGAGGAGGCCGATCCTGAGGTCATTGCTCCCTTTGCCGAGTCCCAGGACAGGCGTATTCGCGGGGCGGCCACCGCGGCCTTGGCGAAGCATGGGGGACAGGACGCGCCCCGGTGGTTTGTGCGGGGCCTAAAGGATCCGGAGCCGTGCGTCCGGGTGGAGACTGCGGCGCTCCTGTCGAAGATCGAACCGGCCGAGCACAAGGAGATCTTCGAGCTTGCCCTCTACGACCCCAACCCGGAGGTGAGACGTCGCGCCCGGCGGCTCACTGACGGCAAGGGCTTCGAGAGGGAGAGGTGCCGCTGGGGCACACCTCGGCCGTAGGGCTGGCGATCTACACGGTCTTGGTCGCTTGGCAGACTCCTCCGCTGCCGTGCTCATGGTACCTACGGTGCGGGGCGCCGTTCTCTGTCGCGTATGAACGTCTGGGGCCGAGCACAGACTGAGGAGGAATCTCACGGCCGGGGGTTGACAGGGCCAGTGAATGTGAGGTATGTTCACCATGGTTGACCAGCGACAAAACCATAGGTTTTGGCAGGAATCACGCGAACTCAGCCCTCGACGCGCCTGCTCCTTGCCATCTGAGGGGTCAGATGGTGCAAGTTTGGCGCGTTTCTGCTTTTGCGCCCACAGTGAGCAAGGGGGAGACCAATGATGAAGCTGTGTAACAGGTGACATAGCCGCACACCGGCGGCATCGGGCGACCCGGGCGCGGACCGCCGCGCGGGACGCACTTCATCTGGTCCCTTTCTGGTTTCTGCTCGTTCCTCTTGACGTTCACCAAGGTGTAGACCCATGGCCGACTCCAATCATATACCTGAAGACGTGCTACAGGCGGTCGACGGCGTCCGACCGGGCAGCCACATACGTCTGCTCGCCTTCAGCGATCTGGCGCCGGACGGTAGCTTCGGCGAGCAGTTCATCGCGCTTGCCGATGATCGTCTCCTCGTCTTCTCCTCTGACGGCGAGAGCCCGCGACTGCTGAAGGATCTGCCGTTCGCCGATGTGAGCAAGGTCGAGATCGAGACACTCGTCGGCGGCGCGGTCTTCCGAGCGGTCGTCAATGGACGGCGCGAGGATCTCCTCTCCTTCAGCCACGCCATGTCCGACGCCTTCGGCCGCGTGCGCATCCAGCTCGATGCTCTCATCGAGGGCAAGCCACTCCCCGAAGTGGCGGAGCGCGCGACGCGGTGCGCGACGTGCGGCCTCTTCCTCGGCGAATACACTCGCGTCTGTCCGCGGTGCCTGCGAAAGGGCGCGACGCTTCGCCGACTCCTCGGCTACACGAAGCCCTACACCGGCCGCATGGTGCTCATCGGCTGTCTCATGACGGGCGGAATCGTGGCCGGCCTGGTCCCTCCCTACCTGACGGCAGTCCTCGTGGACGATGTGCTCAGCCCACGGGCCAACTACAACCTGGTCATCTGGCTTGTGCTCGGCCTCGCCTCGGCCAGCCTTGCCCACACCGGCCTGGAGATCGGGCGCAACCGCCTGACGGCGTGGCTCGGAGCGCGCATCAGCTTCGACATACGCGCCCAGCTCTACGAGCGGTTTCAGTGGCTGTCGATGCGCTACTACGACCACCATCCGACAGGCACCATCATCTCGCGGCTGACCCAGGACGCCAACGGGATACAGGACCTGCTTGCCTTCGCCCTCCCCTTCGTGCTCGTGAACCTCGTCACCATCGCCGCCGTCAGCGCGGTGCTCCTGGCGATGAACTGGAAGCTTGCGCTCATCGCCATGCTCCCACTGCCCTTCCTCTTCTTCCTCGTGCGGAAGCTCTGGCGGCTGCTCCGGCGCGCCTTCCACAACTGGTGGTATCGCTGGGCGCGATTCCACACGCTCGTCTCCGATGCGCTGGGCCGGGTGAAGGTCACCAAGGCATTCTCCCAGCAGCAGTCGGAGATCGCGCGCTACGACGTCCGCAACGACGACCTGCGGGCCGCCGGTGCCTACGCAGACGCGACTGCCGGCACGTTCTTCCCCCTGATGTGGCTCATCATCGGGAGTGGGTCCCTACTAGTCTGGTACTTCGGGAGCATACTCCATATGCGTCTCTCCATCACCATTGGCACGATCATCGCCTTCCTCGCCTATCTCGCCATGGTGCAGCACCCACTCGCGTTCCTTGGGCAGTCGACCCAGTGGATCACGCGCGCCCTCACCGCCGCCGAGCGCGTCTTCGAAGTGCTGGACGCCGAGTCGGACAGCGAGCGCGGGCGCGGCGATATCGAGCTGGAGGAGATCCGCGGCGAGGTCGAGTACCGCAACGTCGGCTTCGGCTACGAGAAGCACCAGCAGGTCCTCAAGGACATCTCCTTCCAGGTCAAGCCGGGCCAGATGCTGGGCCTCGTGGGCAAGAGCGGCGCCGGCAAGAGCACCGTCATCAACCTGCTCTGCCGCTTCTACGACGCCGACGAGGGCGAGATCTTCATCGACGGCGTGCCCCTGCGCGACGTGTCCCTCTGGTCCTATCGCGGCAGGCTCGGCGTCGTGCTCCAGGATCCGTTCCTCTTCTCCGGCACTATCGCCCAGAACATCGCCTACGCGAAGCCGGAGGCCGCTCCCGAGGAGGTCATGGCCGCCGCCAAGATCGCCAACGCCCACGACTTCATCATCAGCAAGCCCGACGGCTACGACGAGCAGGTCGGCGAGCGCGGCAACCGCCTTTCCGGCGGCGAGAAGCAGCGTGTCTGCATCGCCCGAGCTATCCTGCACGACCCGGCGATCCTCATTCTCGATGAGGCCACCGCCAGCGTTGACCTCGAGACCGAGCAGCAGATCCAGGAGGCCATCGCCCGGCTCATCAAGGGGCGCACGACTTTCGCCATCGCCCACCGGCTCTCGACGCTCCGCAACGCCCACCAGCTTCTCGTGCTTGACGAAGGTCGCATCGTCGAGTCCGGCACTCACGACGAGCTCAAGGCGAAGAAGGGCGTCTACGCGAAGTTGCTGGACATCCACCGCCGCACCTCCATTGTGGGCGCCATCAATGGATAAGCGACAGGGAGGCCAAGAGGCATCGTCCCGCGACCGGCGCGACCGCGACCCCGAGGAAGTTCGCGTCTGGCGCGGCGAGGACGGCCGCGTCTACTGCACGATCGCCGATGAACTGACGGTTCTCACGCCCATGTTCATTCGCTCCCACCCTCTCAGCGACCTGGAGCGGTACCTGTCCATCCGCGGTGTCGAGCCCAAGGAGCGCAGCGTCGCCATGGGCAAGGAGTTCGGCCTGCTCCGCAACTGGCTCCGCCTTGACCCCGAGTCCCGCACCATCGTCGAAGCCGATCTCGAGCGTCGCTACCTGCATTCCAAGGTGCTCGCCATCCTCTCCGTCCGGGATTACTCGGGGGCCCAGGTATGTGAGTTCGACACCGACCGCGGTCTGCGGGAGGTCACCCTACGCGACGTCCGCGACAACGTCGTCTACCTCGGTGGGTCTCGTATCCTTATCACCGACGCCGAGGGCAACCGCTACGACATCGAAGACGTTGACGACCTTGACGCCGACAGCCAAACGCGGCTGGCGCGGATACTCTAGCCCGCGGTTCAGCACCTCCTCAGGCGCGGCGCAGGGCGACCCGCCGATACAGCAATTCACTCACGACTCCGCGGCCCGCACCCTATGGCAAGCCCGTTCCCTGCCCCCCCACCTGATCCCTCCGATCTCAAGGCGAGCCCATGACGGCACTTACGGCCATACCCGCGAACCCAGCCTTGTGCTAGAATGGGCGTGTGTGAGATGGCTTATGTGGAGGGACGGGAGTCAGGCCGCAGGCGGGAGACCGGACTCCTAAGCTGGGCGAGGAGGTCAGACATGGCAACGCGTGTGCTCCGATCCACGATTCCGATGATCCTCGTCTTCTGCTGTGCCGGGCCCACGTGGGCAGGTGAGCTGCGGGTCAAGGAGGCAACACTGTATGTCGGCGCGCCGGCCGATGTGAAGGTGGTGGTCATCGCTGAGGGAGCGTCGGCGAGATTCGACCTGCCGAAGCTCCTTCTCACGGGCAGCGTGCGGGCGACGCAGGGGCAGGCAGTGGTACCCGTGTCCCTCGAGCCGGTGTTCGTTCCTGGTGAAGATCCTCTGAAACCGGAACTGGACCGCTATCGCGCGGAGGTGACGGGACTGAGCGAGGAGATGCCGGTAGAGGTGCAGTTTCGGACGGGCGGGCTCGGTTGGACGCCGTCGGTAGCACTTGATGTGGCTGGCGAGAAAGGTCGCATCACGGCCCAGGCCAGCATCACCAACAAGGCTGTGGAGCTCGGCGGGGCGCGCGTGCGCCTCATGTCCGGCGGCAGTGTGGACGTCGAGCGCCTCCCTCCCGATCTGAGGCTGGACTCCGAGTGGCTGGTGCGGCGCGTGTGGCGTTCGAGGATGGCTCGGGATGGAGGGGGACTGCAGCTCGTCCTCGAGACGACAGGATCGGAGGCGCCGCTAGGCGCGACGAAGCAGGTCCCACTCCTGTCTAGCGCGGTGACTGTCGAGCGGAGCTATCTCTGGGATACTGCGCCCAGTGAGAGCCACGTGTCCTCGACACCGGAGCGGATTCACGCGGTCTACAGCTTCGCGAACGACACCGGTCAGGCGCTGCCCGAGGGCAGAGTGACGGTTTCGGAGGACGCCACTGCCGTCGGCGACGGCTACCTGGTCTGGACCCCGGCCGGCGAGACCGCCGTGATCGCGGTTGGCAGTGTGCAGGGCCTGACAGCCCGGCGCAAGCACGAGACCACGCCCATGCCCCAGACCTGGGAGACGCGACACACGGTCACGCTTCAGGTGGAGAGCACCCGGGGAGAGCCGCTGACCGTCCGCGTCGCTGAGCGCCTGCAGGATGAATGGGACTACGGATGGGATGATCTGGAGGGTCGGGCCTACGAGTTCAGCCAGCAACCCGACGAATGGAATCAGGACTTATTCGTGTGGAGCCTGCCGGTCCCGCCGCGAGGGCGCGCCGAGGTCTCCTACTCCTATCCTGAGCCGATTGACGTGAGCACCCTACGCTTCCTGGAGATAGAGCCGAACGACTCACCCCAGGAGCGTCGGTACATTGTGAATGTGGACCGTGCGGCGGTCCAATTTGTCCGAGACCCCAGTCAGCAGCGGATACGGCGCATTCAGCCCGAAGGCCACATCACCTACCGGCTGCCCGTTCCCGCGAACGTAAAGCGAGCCGATCTCATTGTGTCGGGTGCCAATACGCTGCGGATCAGCCTGGCGCCTCAGGTGGACGGCAAACCCGGCGCCTTTAAGGTAGTGGCCGACCTGGTGGCGATCGCGGGGCGCCGGGTCAACGACGCCTCCAACTACAGCAATCTCACCTTCGACCTCACGCCCTTCCTGGGGGATGACCACGTCGCCTACGTGCTGCTGGACAATCCCTCCGGTGGGGAGGCCTTCTTCGCCTGGGTCGAGGCCTATCGGGTGCCGGACGGATTCCTCTCTCGCGGCCGGGAGTACGCCCTAGGCGAGGCCGCCGCGCCCGTCATCCCCGCGCCCGGCGCCGCCACGGCCGCACCGCGCCGGACTCTCTACTCGTTCACTGCTGGGACCGCGGCGGAGGAGGCCCATATCTTCCTCGACCTCAAGACCAGCCCCGTCAGCGAATACTCGGCGCGAGTCGCCTACATCAATCAGAAGATGGTCTACAGCTTCACGATTCCGCCGGAGGTGGACGGAGCGTACCTCATCGTAGAAGCCTGGAACGCAGCTGTGGTGGCGGTGGCCCGTGACGCTGGAGGTGAGCCGGCCGAGTTCCACGAGGAGTTGAACTTGCTCACGCTCTTCGGACGAGTGGACCGCGGTGAGGGCTGGAGCCGGCAGGACTACGCGGTGGACCTCACCCCGTACCTCGAGGACAACCCGTCGCGCACTGTCTACGTCGCCATCTACTCGGCCGACCAGACCACAGGCTGGGCAGGGTCGGCCTGGCGCCGAATCGACGTGGCCGTGCTCGACGACGGCGAGCAGGCGCGCGTGGCGCGTATTCGGCGAACGGTGGATTACATGGTCAAGGAGGTGCGTGCCCGCTCCTTGCTGCATGTCCGGACAAACCGCGGCGATGGCGACGCGGCCTATCTGTACCAGGACCGCGGGTCAACTATGCAGCGCCACTCCCGGGTCGTTGAGGGCGATGCTGAGGTCACCTATCGTCTCCCCATGAAGGTCGAGTACAGCGGCGCCGAGCTGCTCGTCTGGGTACTCGGTGATTCAGTGGTAAGCTATGCCACCGACGAAGAGGGCGGGCCCGCCCAGTTCGCCGATGTGTTCCGCGCCCGGGACGAGTTCGAGGAGCATGCCGTCGAGACCCACACCAATCCAGGGCACGCGAAGATTCCCATCACTGCGGCGATGATCGACTCAGGCGCGGTCTACATCCGCGTCCGCGATGGCGCCCCCGACAAAGCCGGAGAAGCGCAGATTCACGCCCTGAGCGTCGAGCGGCCCTAGGTCCTTGTTAGGGGACTGCGGTACCGGTGTGAAGGGCTTCTGACCTTGCTCCATGCTGGCGAGCATCCTGTCATCTGAGACCACTTGTGGTGGTCAGGTCGCTATGATGCCGCTTCGCATCTTCCCTCGATCTGCGCTATCTCGACCCTGACTCCCGCGTTCGGCTGGCGCGGATACTCTAGCAGGCCGCAGTCGGTCTCGCCGCGGGCATCCCTCTGCTGGTCTGTCCTCTTCCGGTCGATGTCGGCGCTGCGCAGGTGCGCGGGACGGCTCCCGAGAACGAAGATGCAGCAATCTTAGAAGCTGTTTCATAACCTCCATCTGGAGTCTGGCAGCTTGTGCTGCCTGAGGTT
>JAUVSA010000233.1 GCA_030597345.1 Bacillota bacterium | reverse complement strand
CCACTCCGAAGAGGGGAGCGAGGCCGCTAGCAACACTGGACACGCCCGGGAAGTCATTGTAGGCTTCCGGTGCGCGGTTGCTGAACTTCCGGTCCTGCCTGAGGTACCGCAGAGTCCCCGCGGAGAAGGTGGCTTCGAAGCCACCTTCTGTGACGGTGGTGAGCCGATCGATAGGCTCCGTAGTCTGAACCTTATGGCACGCTCCGCATCGCTCTAGATAGAGGAACTGCCGGGAGCCGCTTTCCGCCTCCCGCCAGTGGTTCAGAATCCACTTGATCTGGGGGATGCTCGGGCAACGGGCCGCCAGGCGAATGTCTAAAGTGGTGCGGTCGAGTTCGTAGTCGTTCTTCCCGCCGCTCTCATCAGTGACCTCCATCGTGGCGCCGGGAAAATCAACTGCGGCGGCGATGTCGTTGTACCGACCCAGTCGATGTGTCAGGCCGGACTGGCGCACCTGTATATCGTATATGGGGTTACCGAGGCGCAGTCTGACATCCTCATTTCCACGGGCGAGGTCAATGATCTCCAGCGAGAAGTCGTCCTGCTGACCGAACTTGGTCACGCTGATGCGGGGAGCGGGAACGTCGTAGTCCCTCCCATCGTACTCCCGCACGTATGTCTGATTATCGTCTCCGTCGATCCGTCCGAACTCCACTTCGCTGAAGCCCCAGAGCGAGGGATCCATGGAAGCGGCCGCCAGTCCAACACTCGCGGACTCCACTGTCTCGAGTGGAGAGCCTGGCATGAACGTGCCGTGCCCGGTCCCCGAGGGCAGGTCCGTGCCGTGGATCCTGCTGTGGCAGCTCGTGCACTTCCCGTAGAATCCCAGGATGGCCGTCTGCGCTTCCGCCACGCCGGCGGGAGTGCTCGGGTCGAGCGCCACGAGCGGAGTTCGGTGGCTGTCGCTGTGTCCGGGGTGGCATTGCATACACAGCATCGGCTGGTCCTGTATCAGGAGATGGTCGTTCTGCGACCCGTGCGGCTTGTGACACGTGGCGCAGTCCTCCGTCACGGGAGCATGCTCGAAGACGAACGGCCCTTCTTTCTCGCCGTGACACCGGTAGCACATCTCCGCGGTCGATGCTCCCGGCAGATTGCCCCGCTCATCACCGTGTACGTTGTGGCAGTCCGTGCACACCATCTTCCCTTCGTCAATCGGATGATGTGAGGGCAGCAGACCTTCTGCTACCTGGCCCGGATGGCATTCGCGACACAGCTCCGGTTCCGGGGCCTTCAGCATGGACGCTCCGACCCCGCCGTGGGGATCATGACAGGTCAAGCACGCATCCTGAGTGCGTGAATGTGGCGAGAGATCCCACATGATCTGTTGCCCGCCGCGGTGGCAGGTAATACAGATGTCGGCCATCTGATCCCCGCTGAGCCCAGCCAAGCTCGGCCGCTTCGTCTCGTCCGTCAGATCGGCCAGGTGTTCGGCTGTGCCCGCGTGGCAGGCGCTGCATCCCTGACTCGCCTCCGGGATGTGAGGCGCCCCCACGGTGCGGCGATGGATGCTCTTCGCCCACGCCCCCGCGGCCTCCGCGTGGCAGGCAGCGCAGGTTGCGCCTTGGCCCGGTATCGGCACTTTCTCTGCCGCCTGCGCCGTGGTCCCTGCTCGTGTCAGGGTGAGTGCTGCAGCAACCGCTATGAGACCAACCACCAACGTCTTGTGCAACCAACTCCCCCTGTACTGCGATAAGTCTCTGCTCACGTCGCCCTCCCGCTGGTTTTCTGTTGCCTGCCGGGCTCTGCCCGGCACTCAGAGTCATCGGATCCATCGAGCTCGAACAACTTTGCTACCGCGGCCACGAGGTCAGTGTCATTCGCCTGCTGGCCGCAGGCGGATTCCCGGAGTGCAACCATCGGTTTATGCAAGAGCCTTCTGACCAACAGATCGGTCAAGTAGTCGAAGTGCTGGAAGTCCTGCTCTGACAGCTGCTTGCGACCCGCCTCCTTCAGACACTGCTGCCGCAGTTGCTCTGCAGTTGCCAGCAACTTGGAGATAGCTGCTGTCGCCTCTCCCTGGGCCTGCAGGCGCTGAGAATCAGCCACTTCCTCTTCCACGATCGCCCGCGCCCGTTGCATTTCTGCCTCGCGAGCACCTGCGTTCTCCGCCACCACCGCGGACAAGTCGTCAATGTTGAAGAGATGGACGCCCTGAATCCCCCCTACTTCAGGGTCCACGTTCCTCGGCACGCCGAGATCAACCACCACCAGTGGTCGGCCGTCGCGGTCCCGCGTGGCTTGCTGGATGTCAGCGGCATCGACGACATGGTGAGGTGCAGATGCGCACCCTACCAGAATGTCGCTCGCCAGCAGAGCCTGCGGCAGCTCGTCAGCAGTGATGGCACGGCCCTCCAGCATCGTGGCCAGATCCTGCGCTCTCTCCCTTGTTCTGCTGAAGACCGTGATTGGCCCCACCCCCAGGGCCGCCATGTGCTTTGCTGTCACCTTGGCGATCCGGCCTGCGCCGAACACCAGGAGATGTTTCCCGCGCAGTTCTCCGAGAACTTGCCGCGCGAGGCGGGCAGCACACTGACCGACCGAAAAGATGCCGGAGGAGATCGCTGTCTCCCGGCGTGCTCGCTTCCCCACCCGGATCGCGTGGCTGAAGAGACGCGTCATAACGGGTCCCGCGTGGCCGCTCTCGCGGGCCTCGCTGAGAGCCACCTTGACTTGGCCCAGGACCTCATGCTCTCCCAGAATCATGGAGTCTAGTCCGCAGGCCACCTCGAAGAGATGCCTGGTCGCCTCCCCACCGCAGTAGTGATAGATGGAATCAGATGAGACCTTCGCTGAAGGACCACATACTTCGCGAAACAGCTCCTGTGCACCGCGTTCTCCAGGCCGTTCCGCCGATGCTACAAAGTAGATCTCGACCCGGTTGCAGGTGCGAAGCATGACGCACTCGCGCGCGCCGAGGGCCGCGCGCGCCCTTTCCAGCAGATCGCGAGCGGACTCGCCGCTCGGCGTGAGTCGCTCGCGGCCAGCCAACGGCGTATGCTTGTGGTTCGTCCCTACGACTTGGATATCCAAACTCACTCTCGGACCTTCTTGCCTACAGTCTTGCCTACACTGTCAGGCAGGCGCTGCGTCAGCCCCGTTCACAGGTCATGTCACAAGACTAGATCTGAAAGCACAGGGCGTCCTCTGCTCGCGCTGCCCGATCTTCTTCTCGCAGGTCGGCCAGCGTTGTCTCCGAAAGAGCCGCAACTATTCCCCGGCTGATCCTCCCCCACATTTTCCGGGCGGCACAGGTTTCCGCCCGATGACACGCTGACGGTGCCCGGACGCAATCCAGTAAGTCAAGAGGCCCCTCAAGTGCCTCAACAATCTCGCAGGCCGTGATGTCGCTCGCTGGCCTGGCCAGCCTATAGCCGCCCCGCGGTCCTCGCTCTGCCAGCAGTAGCCCGGCACTACGCAGGGGGATGGTAATCTGCTCGAGGTACTTAGGCGATACCTCCTGCGCGGCTGCGACCTCTCGCAGCAGGATGGGCCCTGCGCCCTCATGGAGTGCCAGTTCGATCATTGCTCGTATGGCGTAGCGGGCACGGGTTGACGGCCTGAACACTATTATCTACCTTTCGAATAGGTATACTGTGAAGATTATCACAGAGCCTGCGCTTCTTGTCAAGCCTCTGCCTCCCCGCATGTCCTGCAGCCGTTCAGGCCCGCTCTGGCGGCTTTCCTCGGGCATAGATTTCGGTCCTCGCGGCTGGCCAAACATCCGCTGGCGGCGGAGCTGCGCGGGGGACAGTCTCGCAGCCGAAGGCATCAGCCCGTCCGGTAGTTGACGCCGAAGCCGCCTCTGGGGTAGCGCCATTCGAGGTTCTGGCACTCGGCGCAGGCGATGCGGCAGGCCCCGCACTCCAGGCAGCCCTCGAAGAAGACGGTGATCTGGTCGTTCTCCCAGCGGT
>JAUVSA010000075.1 GCA_030597345.1 Bacillota bacterium | reverse complement strand
CCCTCCCCCCTTCAATCGCGAAGAACGTCGGTGTGGCGGGACTGAAGTGGCTGTCTCATAAACCCCATAGCGCCTGGCCTCTCGCTTCTCTTCTGTAGGGCGGGGTCTCTGTGCCCCGCCAGGTGTCATTCTGAGCCAAGCGAAGAATCCGTTGGTGTCGGTGCGGCGGGAGTTTACTCCCGCCACTCACTCAAGCCAGGGGGCGATTTGTTGCGGGACTCAAGTCCCGCAACACCCGAACTCGCATCTCCCTCCCCCTCACATCCTCCCCGCCTCCTTCAGAGACACATACCTCCCCCCACCAATAACAATATGATCCAGCACCGGAATCCCCACCAACTCCCCCGCCTTCACCAGCCTCGCAGTCAGCGCGATGTCATCCTTACTCGGCGTCGGGTCCCCGCTCGGATGATTGTGGCACACGATCAGGCTCGCGCACCCCTGCGCCAGCGCCTCCTTGAACACCTCCCGCGGGTGCGCGGGACTCCCCGTCAGCGTCCCCACCATCAAGATGCGCACCCGCAGCACCTGATTGCGGGTGTCCAGGAAGATCGCTGCCAGACACTCCTGCTCTCGGTGGCGCAGCTCCTCCATCACCAGCGCCGCCGCATCCGCGCCGTTGCGGACAACCGCACGCGGCCCCTCCACCGAGGTCGCCAGCCGCTTCCCCAGCTCGAACGCCGCCTTCACCTGCGCCGCCTTTGCCAGCCCCACCCCCGACAGCGCCGAAAGCTGCGGGATTCTCGCCCGGGCGATTCCCGCCAGACCCCCGAACTCGCTCAGCAATCGCTCCGCCAGCCGCACCGCCGACTCCCCCCTCGACCCCACCCGCAGCACGATCCCCAGCAGCTCCGCCGTGGACAGCGCCTCCGGTCCGTACTGCTCCATCCGCTCCCGCGGCCGCTCCCCCACCGGAAGATCCCGGATCACCAACCCGCGCTCGGACATTGTCTCCCCTTCCAGCCCCGACTTCTCCCACCACCAAGCGACCACCTGCCCCGGCAGAGGCCTACCTGCTGTAGGGCGGGCATGTGCATCCTGCGTAGCTTCAGCGAAGCAGGACCCATGCCCACCCCTCCTGTCATCCTGAGCGAAGTGGATAGGCCCTGAGAGTGCCGCTGGCTAGGCCGCGCAAGCGGCCGCCATGGCGGTCGGCGAGGCCGACTGAGCCGCACCCCGGTCCGCCGACGGCGGACGTAGGGGCGAAGGAGCTTGGGGGATATTGGATGGGTTTGCCGCCACCCAATCCCCCGTGCTACAATTGCCTGGGAGTCAACATCTGTCAGATGTTCGAACTGACCGTCGAGATCCAATTCTCCGCCGCCCACCAGATCCACGGCCACCCCGGCCCCTGTGCGCGCCTGCATGGTCACAACTACACCGCCGTCATCACCGCGCCACACCAGGAGAGTAGCAATGACACGGAGACGCTTCACTCTAGTCGCTTGCTGCGCCCTGGCGGCGGCCCTCGGGCTCGCGGCCCATCGTTCCCCCGCCGCGCTCGGCACACTACCCTCTGAAGCAGCATCCTTGAGGCAGGTTCCCCCGCTGGTGCTGCCGCGCGCCATGGCCGTCTCCTCCGATGCGTGTGAGTTCACCTTCGCCTCCGGTGTGCTCGAAGCAGCCAACATGTACTTCCCTCAGGAGATGCCAGTATATGAGGCCGTGCGCTCTGAGCCCACTCTGGAGACGGCCTGCGCACTTTCGGAGCTTCTGGGGGAGCCGGTCCCCAATGACATGCGCGCGAGCGCGCCTGAGAGATTTCCAACCGGCAGCTTCTATATACTTCAGGTAGGTGACCTCTACATGAGTTGCTTCCTGCACGGTAACGACAGCGTGACCTGGAGCAACCGCAAGCCTTTCCTCCGCACTCCGACAAGGGAGATGGACCCAGCAGTGGGAATAGACGAGACCGCGGCAGCGGCCCACGCCTTTCTGGAGCACACCGGACTCCTCCCGGAAGGGGCGCATCTGACACGGGTTGTTTCCACCAGGATTGCTGGACGCGGGCAGGTGGTGCTCGTTCGCTCCGCGGTCTACCGGCGCTTCCACAACGGCTTCCCTGAGGGCATCTTCGCGGTGGGGGTCAACTGTGACGGGGATGTGTGTTCCATCAAGCGCAACATGCGGGATCTCCGCGAAGTCGGCGTCTATCCGATTCTCTCTCCCGATGAGGCGCGGGAAGCCCTGTCCTCGGATGCCGCCCGAATAGAAGGCCTCTCGAGACCCGGAGTATTCGCTGAAGCCACGATAGAGAGCGTCGAAATGGAGTACTACGACGGCGCCGCCGGCTGGGACATGGACACCATCCAACCTATCTACTGCTTCAAGGGAACGGCCTCAGATCCCTCGAGAGGGATCGTCCGAGAGGTCAAGGCCACGGTTCCCGCGGTCCGCCCCGAGTTTGTGGCGCCACTCGAGATGGCCAGGCCCGGGGGGCAAGCTCGAGGAGCAGCATCGAGGAACACTCCCGGCCACTAGTGCGCCTCCAAATACTCTCTACACCAGTCCCAAAGATAAACCGCCCAAGGGGTACGGAGACTCCACCCTACAACCCCCACTTCGTGGCGAAGGATCTTGGATCGGTTTGCCTCCACACAGCCCCCGTGCTAGAATCCACCTGGAGACAGACCCTGTGTTCGAACTCACCGTCGAAATCCAATTCTCCGCCGCCCACCAGATCGAGGGCCACCCCGGCCCCTGCGCGCGCCTGCACGGCCACAACTACAACGCAGTCATCACTGCTGCCGGCGACCGGCTCAACGACCAGGGGATGCTCCTCGACTTCGGGGAGCTGAAAGAGATCTGCCGCGAGGTCATCGCGCCTCTCGACCACACCTTCCTCAACGACCTTCCTGCCTTCGCCAGCACCAACCCCACCGCCGAGGCCCTCGCCCGTCACATCTTCCACGGCGTCGCGCCCAAGCTCGCCTCCGCCTCGCAGAGCCGGGTCCACCTTGACCGCGTCACCGTCTACGAGTCCGACCACTCCTACGCGACTTACCAGGAGTAGAGCAGATGCCGGCTGTGGTTCTCCTCAGCGGGGGGCTGGATTCCGCCGTCAACCTCAAGCGAGCCGACGACGAAACCGGCGTCACCCTCGCCCTCACCTTCGACTACGGCCAGCGCGCCACCGCCCGTGAGGCCGCCGCAGCCACCCTCATGTGTCAGCAGCTCGGACTCCCCCACCGCCTGGTGCCCCTCCCCTGGCTCGCCGAGATCTCTCGCTCAGGCCTCGTCGATGCCACCGCGGCCGTACCCGAGGTCACGCTCGACCAACTCGAGGAAGACAGGGTGGCTCGCGGCGAAACTGCCGAGGCTGTCTGGATTCCCAACCGCAACGGCCTGTTCGTCAACATCGCCGCCGCCTTCGCCGAGGCCCTCGCGGCCGACACGATCATCGCGGGCTTCAACGCAGAGGAGGCCGCCGCCTTCCCCGATAACACCCCCGACTTCGTTGCCGCCTCTAACTCCGCCCTCGCCTTCTCCACCCGCCGCGAGGTCCGCCTCATGAGCTACACGCAGGACCTAACGAAGCGGGACATAGTTCGCTTGGGCCGCAGCATCGACGCTCCCCTCGCCTGCATCTGGAGCTGCTATCTGGGGGACCGCGAGCACTGCGGACGCTGCGAATCCTGCGCGCGGCTCGAACGCGCCCTGCGCGATGCCGGCGCCTGGCAGTGGTTCAACCTCCACCGCGCAACCCCCTGACTTCTTCCCCCGCCTCCCGCCGGCACAGGCCAGAGAACAGCTCCGGCCCCGGTCCTCAGCTCCTACGCGATACTCAGGTCAGCACGATCCCCGGGGCCGGAGCGGACTCGCAACCGTAGCCGCCTGTGCCCTGCCACTGGGATGCACCAAGCGAAACACCGTTCCGAGACGTGCAACTCATACCATATACCCCGCGGTATTGTCAAGCTCCCCCAGCAGTCTCTCAGAACAGGCGGGGCTCACACTACCTGCCCCTCAACGTACCCCTCAGCTCGACCTCTTACACCTGAGCGCACTCACCGTCTGCTTTCTCGGCCCCCACGACTGCCGCTCCGGCCCTCGGCGGCAGGCGCCGCCGTGCCATCGGGAAGCTCCTCAACTGACCCAAATCCCACGTACAGGATCTGCGATATCTTCTCCGAACTCTCCTTCAGCAGCGGCACCCAACGCTCGATGGTCTCCTCCGTCATCCGCTCCGAAACCGGAGTGATCCCCACCGCACCCATCGGCCTTCCACTCTCATCCCACAGCGCCACCGCCACCGCACTGAGACCCAACGTAGACTCCCCCCGATTGAGCGCATAGCCCTGCCTCCGGTACCGCTGCAGCTCCCTCCGAAGCCTGTCCTCCGAGGTGATCGTGTGCCTCGTCAGTCGCTCCAGACCTCCCTTCACCCACTCTGCCACCTCAGCGCTCGACAAGTAGGCCAGACATCTCTTTCCGGTCGCCGTGGCCTGCGCTGGAAAGAGATTCCCCACAGCCAGATGCACCCACCCCGGTCCCTCCGGATGCGCCACAGCGGCAATCGTCGACGCTCGCTGCCTCACATCCAGCCGCGCCACATACGCCGTCTCGCCACTTGCATCCGCAAGCTCCCTGAGCGCCTCCTGCACCATGTCCGTGCTCGAGAGGATGTCCCGCGCCCGCGAAATCAACGCGATACATGCCAGGGGCTCCCAGGAGTAGCGATTCGTGTCCTCATCCTTCCTCACCGCCCCGATGGCCACCAGCGTCTGCAGCAGCCTCACCACCGTGGTCTTGTGCAGCCCCAGATCCCTGCTCAACTCCGTCACACGCTTGCCTTCCGTGCCGGACCCGAGCAGCAGCTCCACGATCTGCGCCGCCCGCTCCACCGACCGCACCATCGGCTGCCCGCCCTTCGACCTCGACTTCCTCCTGCCGTCAGACCTCTCCGCACCACTGGCCATTCTCTGTCACTCCCCCCCCGCATAGCGGGGCCTTACCTCAGTTCCCTTCCCCGACCGCAACCCCTGCACACCGAGTGACCGATCTTCTGTTCTTGACCGCTGCCCTCCATGCGGATATCATTCTCGCGACTCTTTGACCGATACCCTCAGCAAGGGGAGCCCCCATGAGGCACTGTCGCGCGCTTACCCTCACCTTTCTCCTACTCAGCGCCTTTAGCGCCAGCGCCCAGTCACCACCCCTCCTCGTCACCGACATCGCCAATGCCGGCCCCGCTCGACGCCTCCTCGCGGTCAGCCTCCAGGGCATCGCGAATCAACACCCCGACGGCCCGCGGGTTTTCTTGCTCACCGGTCCCCGCGACCAGGAGTGGCTCGACTACTGCCTTCGAGTCTCGCCCCGCGGGACCCGCTCCACTAGTCTCGATGAGCTCCTCGAACGCTTGGAACCCGATCTCGCCGGCCAGATCCTCTACGACCCCGACCGGCCCTACACTCTCGACATCGCCACCACCGCGGCCGGCATCCACAAGGCCGTGATCTCCGCCACCGACCTGGGCCTGCCAACTGTCCTCGACCTGCGCCGCCGCTGGCAATCCGCGGCCGAAGCCTACCGCTGGGCCATCGACTCACTCCTGCCTGACTGCAGCCGCACGAAGCTCGCCCTTCTCCCGCCGCGGGCCAGCGCCACGCGCGACTTCGCCATCCAGCAGCGCCTCTTCACCATCTCACCCCCCACCTCCCCGCACGATGAGACCTTCGCCGACCTCCTCTTACGCCTTTCCCCTGGCGCCGCCATCTATGGTGCAGCCCCTCCCTCCCTTCAGCCAACCTTGAGCCGCGCCTCCCACTACTTCGTCCCCGCCTCCCAAACTGCTAACCTCTCCTTCTTCTCTCGCCTCGACACCCAACAGCGGCTCTACCAGTACCTCGGCTACCTGGAGCCCACGGTCCCCCGCTACCTGACCTTCATCTTCGACTGCTCGGACCTGGACTTTGCCATCAACGAAATGCCCGGCCTCTGGGATGACCCCGCCCGCGGCACACTCCCTCTCGGCTGGGCTCTCCCGGCCGCACTCACCGAGGCCGCTCCCCCCGTGCTCCATCGCTACTACGCGGATGCCTATCGCTCCGGCACAGACCAATTCCTCCTCGGCCCCAGTGGCGCCGGCCAGATCGACCTCGGCGCCGCTCGCGCTTCCTACTCTTTCTTCCAGTCCACCACCCGTGCCCAGGATATGCTGGACATCAGCGCCGTTTGCTACCGCTCTCCCTCGCGCGGCGCCGACCTGGGCAGCGCCGTCGCGCGTCTCGCCGCGGGAACGAGAGCCCGCGGCGTGTTCCTCCTCGACGTCGCCGACATGCCCCCACTGCTGTATGATGGTGTCCCAGCGCTCGCCGCGCCCCGCGTCCGCACTGTCGCGGACGCCATCAAGTACCTCAACAACATCCCCCTCAATCGTCGCTGCGTCGCCCTCAGCCTCGACCCTCACCATCTCACCCCGGCGGAAGCGGCCCACATCGCTGCCCACGTCTCCGACCGCTACGTCGTCGTGCCTCCCGAAGAGATGATCGAGTTGATGCGCGCCATCGCTTCTCCCCCTCAGCCCGGCTCTCCAGCCGCCCGCGTTGCCTCCGTCAACTACCCCGAGTCCCCCGCCCCCGAGCTGTCAATCCCTATCAAGGTGACGACGGAACCGTCCGCGGACATCCTCTCCGCCTCCATCGTCTATCGCCCGGTCAACCACCCTCTCCTCTTCTGGGAACCAATGTCGAGAACGCCCGATGGGTTCGCCGCCGTCCTTCCCCCTCTCCTATGTGGCGGCAAGGTCCAGTGCCGCCTCCGCGCCCGCGACCACGCCGGCCGCGTCGCCTGGCTCGCAGACTGGACCTTCGACCTCCCCCGCTCCGACTCCGACGGCGATGGCCTCACTGATGCAGAAGAGCGATTCCTCCTCACCGATGCCGATTCCCCGGACTCGGACGCCGATGGCTTGCCCGATGCTGCCGACCCCTCCCCACTCCGCCCCGACCACGTCTTCCTCACCTACCTGGGTCCCATCCTCCCTCCCAGCGACCTCCCCTACCTCCCCGACGACGGCGGCTCCATCGCCGACTCCAACGGCCGTCACCTCCAGCCCGGCCAGTCCTGCCTCTACTGGCTCCCGCTCCACCGACTCCCCCCCGGCGCCCCCGCCGTCATTGCCCTCGATGCACTCGGCCCGGCGGACCTCGCCCTCGGCCCGGATCCTGCGTCCCTGTCCGCTCAGTTCACCGGCGAGCTGACCGACATCTGGTACAGCCCCATCCTTCCCCCCGAGGCCCAGTTCGGAGGCGCGTTCCTTCGCATCACCTGCCCCGGCGACTCGGCCTATCCATTGCTCGTCCGCGGCGTCGTCGTGCTCTCCCCCCCGGCCGGCCCCTCCATCGCCCGCCTGTCCCACCAACCTCCCTATCCCGGACCTGAGCAGCCCCTCACCATATCCGCGCTCATCTTCAGCCCCAACCAGATTGCCCGCGCCGACCTCACCTACCGCGTCAACTCCGGCGGCACCATTACCTTCCCCATGAGGCCCACCAACGGCTCCCAGTTCTACCAGGCCAGCATTCCCGCACTCGACGACCGCGACCAGCTCGAATGGTGGATCACCGCCGCCGACTCTGCGGGCAACCGGGCCGCCACCGCGCCCTTCTTCGTCCCGATTGGGGGGCGCGGACGCGATACCGTCTCACTCCTCGCCCGCCGCGACTTCTTCGGCGATTGGATCTCCGCTCCCGACTGGGACGGGGCCGCCCGCCTCGCCCCCTCCCCCGGCCTTCGAGACTCCGCCCCTGCAAACCTGACCGGGGGAGCCTACACTGTCTGGATCCTCGCCGGCCCCCGCGCCCAGCGCCTCAGCGTCCACATCGGCTACACCGAGGTCGGCTCCGTAGACCCCCATTGCCCCGACGGATGGCACCGGCTCGGCCGAATCAGACTCGACGCCGGCCGCCACAAGGTCCACGTCGTCTCCGAGCCCGGGCCCGAGGCCCCGGCCGGCGCTGCGCCTCGCTACGCCTCCGTGATCCTGACCGCGGATTCCAACTTCGTTCCCCCCACCGACCGCGTGCTCGACATCTACAACGGTATCACTCTCCTCTTCCCCCGTGCCGACCAAACGCTCAGCGGCACCGTAGAGCTCAAGGCCACCGGCGCCGGCAATATCCCCGCCGCCGACTTCTCGCTCGACGGCAAGCTCCTCCGGCAAGTCGCCGGACCTCCCTTCCGCCTCTCCCTCAACACCAGGCGCTTCGCCAACGGGCCCCACACCTTCCGCGTCGAGAGCGTGGACCGCGCCGGCCCCTCCGGCCTCGCCGTCGAGATTCCCATCATCATCGCCAACTGATATCGCCGGCTGCCACGATGGTGTCGTCCCACTGTCCCGCAGCGAGGTCATGCCGGCGGGTTGAGGGTGGAGAGGGTGGAGGAGTGGGGGGGGGCGGTCAGACCATGTCCCTCGCACACAGTGAACCCCAGCAGGTCCAGCGCGTCGAGGGCATCGGGGCTTATCGGCGGCGCGCCACTAAGCCCGACATTCCTAGAGCGCATTTCATAACCCTCACTCCCCTGGCTGTCCACCGGAGACGCTGGCCTGAAATGCGCCGGCTGGAGCCTGCTGGCTTGTGCTGCTATTTCATAACCTCAGATGGAGGTTATG
>JAUVSA010000134.1 GCA_030597345.1 Bacillota bacterium | reverse complement strand
GGATATATGCGTTTGTTTGGTTCCTCCGGCCGCGTCGCTGGCTCTGCCGCCGTTGCCGCGAGCGAAGTCAAACACGCTGAATAGAAGCTGTTTCATAACCTCCAGCAGGCGCATTTCATGCCAGCGTCTCTAGCGGACAGCCAGGCGAGTGAGGGTTATAAAGTGCGCTCTAGGCACACAATCACATTGCAGTCACCACGGAGGACGATACCTTGAAGAGCAGACTTCTCTGGGCCTGGTCGGCGGCGCTCGGCGCCTTGCCCACCTTCGCCTTCGCGCAGGCGCCCGGCGCGGCCGAAACGACTCACGCCATCGAGCTGCCGCCCTTCACCGTCAGCGACTGGACGCTCATCTACATCGTCCTCGCCTCCTCCATAGTCTCTCTGCTCTACGGCTGGTACCTGGCCCGCAAGACTACTCAGCACGATCCTGGCAGCAAGGAAATGCGGGACGTCAGCGCCGCCATCCAGGAAGGCGCGATGGCCTACCTCGGCCGGCAGTTCCGCACCATGATCTGGTTCGTGGCCGCCATTGCCGTCGGCCTGTTTCTGCTCTACCGCAACGTCCCCGCGATAGGGCCGGGGCTCGCGGCCGGCATCTCGTTTGCCTTCCTCATGGGCGTGTTCGCCTCCTATGGCGCCGGCTACGTCGGGATGGGGCTGGCGGTCCGCGCCAACACCCGAGTGGCGCACGCCGCCCTCTCCAGCTTCAAGCGCGCCCTCGAGATCGCCTTCCAGGCCGGCACCGTCTCCGGCATGTTCACCACCGGCCTGGGCCTCCTCGGCGCCACCCTCATCTTCATCATGTTCAAAGAGAACGCCATGAAGGTGTTGATCGGGTTCGGCTTCGGCGGCTGCCTCGCCGCCCTCTTCATGCGTATCGGCGGTGGCATCTTCACCAAGGCCGCCGACGTCGGCGCCGACCTCGTCGGTAAGCTGGAGGCCGGCATCCCCGAGGACGACCCCCGCAACGCCGCCACCATCGCCGACAACGTCGGCGACAACGTCGGCGACTGCGCGGGAATGGCGGCCGACATCTTCGAGTCCTACGAGGTCACCCTCGTCGCCGCCATCATCCTCGGCGTCGCCGCGGCACACACCCCTGCCGGCCAGGCCTTCGGCGTCAAGCTCGTCATCTATCCCCTCCTCGTCCGCGCCATCGGCGTCTTCGCCTCCATCATCGGCACCTGGTTCGTGCGCGGACGTGACGACGAAGCCATGGACCCCATGCACCCCATAAACGTCGGCTTCTGGACCTCTGCCGGCCTTGCTTCAATTGGCTTCGGTCTCGCCGTCTGGATATACCTCGGGGACTTCCGCTTCTTCCTCGCCACCTTCATGGGCATCGCGCTCGTGCTGGTCATCGGCCGGCTCACCGAGCACTTCACCTCCACCGAGAAGGGCCCCGTGACCGAGATCGCCAACGCCAGCCGCACCGGCGCCGCCACGCTCCTGCTTTCCGGCCTCGCGGAGGGAATGGAATCCAGCGTCTGGGCCATCCTCGCCATCGCCATGACCATCTTCGGCGCCTTCGCCATCTTCCACGACCCCATCATGGCCTTCTATGGCATCTCCCTCGCCGGCCTCGGACTCCTCACCACCACTGCCTACATCCTGGCCATGGACACATTTGGGCCCATCACCGACAACGCCAATGGGATCTTCGAGATGTCGGGCGCACTGCGCGAGGGTGGGGAGAGCAACCAAGCCGCGGGCCGCATCGTCTCCCGCCTCGATGCCGTCGGCAACACCACCAAGGCCCTCACCAAGGGATTCGCCATTGCCAGTGCCGTCCTCGCCGCCACCGCCCTCTTCGGCTCCTTCGTCAAGGACGCCGGGCTGGTGAACCTCGGCATCCAGGTCAACCTCCCCCTTGTCTTCGTCGGCATGCTCATCGGCGGAGCGGTTCCCTTCCTCTTCTCCTCCTTCGCCATCCGAGCCGTCAGCCGCGCCGCCGGGCTCCTCGTGGAAGAGGTCCGCCGCCAGTTCCGCGAGATCCCGGGCATCATGGAAGGCACGACCAAGCCCGACTACAGCCGCTGCGTCATGATCAGCACCACGGCCGCTCAGAAGGAGCTCCTTGGGCCAGGCGTTCTCGCCATCTTCAGCCCCCTTCTCGTGGTGTTCGGACTCGGCTATGCCGACCCGCTGATGGGCGCCGCTGCCCTCGGCGGCTTCCTCGCCGGGGCCATCCTCACCGGCCAGCTCATGGCCGTCTTCCAGGCCAACACCGGCGGGGCCTGGGACAACGCCAAGAAGAAGATCGAGGGTGGGCTCTTCGGCGGAAAGGGCACAGAATACCACAAGGCCGCCGTAATCGCCGACACTGTCGGCGATCCGCTGAAGGACACCGCCGGCCCGGCGCTTAACCCGCTCATCAAGGTCATGAACCTGGTGGCCATCCTGGCGGCGCCGATAGCCGTGTCGCCAATCTCCATCGGAGTACGCCTGGCTGTTGTCGGCGTCTGCCTCGTCTTGCTTGCGGGCGCAGTCGCCTTCAGCAAGCGCAAGGCCGAACACGACATCGCGGGCGCCGCGCCGGAGGCCGAAGTCGGTTCAAGCGGCTCTTGACCCCCCGGGCCCACCTCGGGCCAGTCCACTTGAGGCCGCTCCGCGGGGCCGGACCGGCGGCCCGGCGCTCGTACCAATACTCCTCGCTCCTCATCGGATTGAGATGATAGCTACCGCCAGCAAGGCCGACCTGCTCGACCTCCTGCCGGAGGAGCTTGCCGGCTTCCTCCGCCGCCTCGACCAGCCCGCCTACCGGGCCCGCCAGCTCTTCTCCTGGCTCCACCGCGGCGCCTCCTTCGAGGACATGACAGACCTCCCCAAGTCCCTGCGAGTTCGCCTGGCCGAGCTCGCCCAGCCGGGCACGCTCGAGCCCCGTCTCCAGGAGACCGCGCCCGACGGCGCCACCAGATTCGTCTTGCGCGCCCCGGACGGCGAGCTCATCGAGAGTGTCCTCATCCTCCACGCACGCCGCACCACCGTCTGCGTCTCCAGCCAGATCGGCTGCGCCTTCCGCTGCCGCTTCTGCGCCACCGGCCAGCAGGGGCTCGTCCGCGATCTCACCGCGGGCGAGATCGTCGAGCAGGTCGTGCGTCTCCAGCAGGCCGCACATCCAACCCGCGTCACGAATATCGTCTTCATGGGTATGGGAGAGCCACTCGCCAACTACGACGCTGTCCTGAAGGCCGTTCGCCTCCTCAACCACCCCGACGGCATCAACATCGGCGCCCGGCACATCGCCATCTCCACCTGCGGCCTGCCGAAGGGCATCCGCCGCCTCGCCGCCGAGGGCCTCCAGGTGGCGCTCGCCATCTCCCTTCACGCCGCCACCGATGACGTCCGCGATCAGCTCGTCCCCGTCAACCGCAAGCATCCCCTGTCTGAAGTCATCGCGGCAGCCGGAGTGTACGCTCAGCGAACTGGCCGCAAGGTCTCCTTCCAGTATGTTGTCCTTCCGGGCCTCAACGATACGCCCGAGCAGGCGCGCCGCCTCGTCACACTGACTCGCGGGCTGCCCTGCATGGTGAATGTCATTCCTCAGAACATGCTGGACGGAGTCACCCCAACCGACGACCGCGCCGCCCGCAACTTCGCTGGCATCCTCCGCGCGCGCGGCCTCCCTGTCGCCGTGCGCCGCTCGCGAGGGGCCGAAGTGCTCGGCGCCTGCGGCCAGCTGCGCGCCGACGCGTCTCGACGCACCGGGCCCCCCGGCCATGACAAAGCCGGGCGAGCTGACGCTCGCCCGGCAAAAGCTCGGTGAAGCTGTCTCTTCGCTGCAGGGCGACTAGCCCTCTTCGCTACAGGGCGATTAGCCCTCTTCGCTGCAGGGCGGGTAGCCCTCTTCCCTACAGAGCGATTAGATAGGCCAGTCCGCCACCGATCAACAGAGTGAGCAGCATGTGTCCGCGCCGCTCCCGCGCAATCGCCGCATCTGCCGCTTGACGCGAACCATCGTCCACCACGTACATGTAGTCACCCAACATGATCGCCCCACCGGGAACTTCCTTATCCGGATAGACGATGCAGTCAGCCTCGCGCACCGTCGTCACGGTTCCCTCCGCCACCACCTCTTCATCGCGCACGAACTTCACCCGCGCCGTCACCCGCAGGCCGTCGTTGGCTCCCAGCGTCACCCATACCTCCGGGCGTCGATCGTCGTAGTAGTACGCAATCCCCCTGCTCTGCGCGCAGACCCCGAGTTCCTTCATCTCCGCGCATTCGGCCTCCTCGTCAGCCGCCGCCGGTGCCACCCATGCCAACATCGCGACTGCAAGACAAAGGGCGGCGACTATCAGACCAATGCTCCTGGTGTGCATCCCCATCATGTCCTCCTCGCGGCCGATCATCCCAGCAGTTCCCTGCTTTGACAGGCCACCTCCCCGACAAGTATAATCCGGCATGCCAATCTAGGCCGAGGGAGAGCGTTGGTTTCCCTGCCTGTAACCGGCGCCGGCTCTCTGAGTTTATACCACATCCGGACCCGTTCTTGTAGGAAGCCCGATGACCTTGCATCCGCATCGCCGAGACATCCTGCGGACCACGCGCTCTGCCCCGGAGACTCGCGCTCTGGGACACAGCTTGGCTCGCCATCTGCGACCCGGGGACACCCTCTGTCTCTACGGTGAGCTCGGCGCGGGAAAGACAACCTTCAGCCAGGGCCTCGCAGAGGGGCACGGCGTCACCGACCTCGTCACCAGCCCCAGCTTCACCCTTATCCACGAGCACCCCGGCGCCATTACTCTCTATCACGTAGACCTCTATCGCCTCTCCGCCGCCGATCTATCCGACATTGGCATCGAAGAGTTGATCGGCTCCCAGGCCGTGGTGGCAATCGAGTGGGCGGAACATCTTCCCTCCGACCTCCGCCGCGACGCGTTGGAGATAGAGATCGGGTTCGACGAGCGCGACGACCACGCCCGACGGATCCGCCTCCACGCCCCATCCCAGAGAGGCGTGCAAATCCTGTTCGGTCTGACGGAGAAGCTGGATGTTGGTCCTCGCGCTTGAAACCGCAGTCGAACGTGCCAGCGTCGTCGTCGCCCAGGACGACCGCGAGCTGGCCGCTTGGAGAGAGGACACCCACCAGGATCTCTGTCGCCGCCTCGCTCCCGAAGTCGCGCAGGTCATCGCCCGCGCCGGGTGCCGTTTCTCCGACCTGGACCTGGTCGCGGTCGGCCTCGGGCCCGGCCACTTCACCGGTCTCCGCGTCGGCCTCGCCACTGCCAAGGCCATCGCTCTCGCGCAGGACTTGCCCCTCGTCGGCATCTCCTCCCTGGCGGCGATGTCCTGGCACATCAGAGATCGCGTGGCCGGACTCGCCTGCCCCGTACTCGACGCGCGGCGCGGCGAGGTGTACGCGGCCCTCTATCGCGTCGCCGCCGACTCCATAGATGCCGAGGAGGACGCATTCGTTGCCGCTTCCAAAGACCTTGTCGAACGCCTCTTGTCGCGGGGAGAGCGCGTGACGCTCTTCGGACAAGTCGACCCCCTTGCCACAAGCGAGCTCGCCGGCGGGCCCGGGGAGCTCATCGACCTCCGCAGCGACGAGGAAGTCTTCCCGGACGCCCTCGCCGTTGCCCAGCTCGGCCGGCGCCGATTCGCCGCCCGCGGCGGAGACGACGCGCCCGCGCTCCGGCCCATCTACGTTCGCAAATCCTATGCCGAAGAGCGATCCGACATCGATCTCGGGCTGCGATGATCGAAGCTGGCTGCCGGCCACCGTCATCGCGCCCATGAAGCAGGAGGACCTCGACGAGGTCCTGGCCATCGAACGCGTCTCCTTCCCCTCCGCCTGGAGTCGGGAGTCCTACCTCCGCGAGCTGCGCAACCCCAACTCCTACTACTTCGTCGCCCGCCTCCAGGGCGCCATCATCGGTCACGCTGGAATGTGGATCATCGGCGACGAGGCGCACATCAGCACCCTCGCCGTCCATCCGGACCGGCGCCGCCGGGGCCTCGGCCGTCGCCTCCTTTCCCACCTGATCGGCACCGCGCTGGAGCGGCGCATCGTACGAGTCACGCTCGAGGTCCGGGAGGCCAATTCGGCAGCTCGCGCCCTTTACGGCGAGTTCGGATTCCAAGAGACGGGACTTCTCCCCCGGTACTACGGCGACACCGGCGAGAGCGGCGTGGTCATGTGCAAGGACTTCCACCCCCAGCCAGACAGACCGCCCACTCGCTCACCTTCAGCCGGAGGCGACCGTGC
>JAUVSA010000130.1 GCA_030597345.1 Bacillota bacterium | reverse complement strand
GTGGTTGGTTCGCCACAGGATCGGGAGTTCCTACAGTGTAATGCGAGATAGCACGCAGGAGTGCAAGCAGAGGTCCGGTACGGGCAGGGGTGCGGCCTGCGCTGAGGCGCTGGCAGCAGTTGAGGGCCGAGTTGAGAAGCCCAGCGTGCAGGAGAAGCCATGCGCATCCAGAGCTACCGGTTTGGGGAGATCGTGATTGACGGGGAGAGGTACACGGAAGACCTGCTGTTGTTCGCGGATCGTGTGCGGCCGGGATGGTGGCGAAGGGAGGGGCATCTGCTGCAGGTTGAGGATCTGAAGGAGGCGCTGGCGGAGGAGCCGGAGGCGCTGATCGTGGGGACCGGCGCCCAGGAGGGCATGAAGGTGGCGCCGGAGGTGATTGCGCGGACGCGGAAAGCGGGAATCGAGCTGCTGGCATTCGACACACGGACTGCCTGTCAGACTTTCAACCATCTGATCGGAAAGCGGAAGGTAGTGGCGGTGCTTCATCTGACGTGCTAGGCGCGGTGGGACAGGGGCAGGCGGCCCCTGCCTTACCGGTGGGAAGCGGGCCTTCGCGTTGGGCGCGAAGGCTTTCTTCTTTGGCCGCGGCGCAGCAGGTGGCGCTTGAACAGGAAGCTTGCGACAACGGCGAAGACGAAAGCGCAAAGACCAGCAAGAATGGCGGCCCAGGGGGACGGCTCGGGGGCGGCGCCGGCGCCGATATTGATGAAGACTGAGTTGTTGACCTCGTCCGGCTCGGTGACTTCGTTCAGCGGGTCGACAAAGGCTACGAAGAGGAAGGAGCCGCGCCGGGCGTGCCAGACGAGGGACCAGGTGGCGGTTTGCTGTGGGGGGAGGCCGGCAGGGGTCTTCCATTCGGCGTAGGGTTCGTCGTCGATGGTGAGAGTGACGGGGACGGAAGGGAGAGGGGAATCGCCGCTGTTGCGGATTTCGATTTCGAGGGGCACGCGATCGCCGGCGCGGAAGTCTGCACCGCGGGCCGAGATGCGGAGGAGCTGCGCGTCGGGGAGAGCGGAGGCCGGCGTGGAGGAGAGGAAAGCCAGGGCGAGCGCGAAGAGCAAGCTGCTGCAGGTCCACGGTTTGCGCATTGCAGGGTAGTTGATTCCACCAGGAGAGGGAGGTCTCCTACTGTGGGGCAGAATAGGGTGGGTGGGTGAGACGCAAGCACGGAGCGGCGGGCGAGTGCGTTTCTTTACAGTGGGAGGGCCGCATGTTATAATGCGCGCTAGGTCCACCGGAGATGAGCACGCAAGGAGAACAGGTCACCGTTGCTCGGCCGGTAAGCAAGGAAGGGATTGGACTGCACGCCGGCGAGCTGTGCAGAGTGACGCTGTTGCCCGCGGTCTCGGACGCGGGCATTGTTTTTGTGCTGGGGTCAGGGGAGGCGGTGCCGGCTACGGCTGATTATGTAGTGGACGACGAGCGGGCGACCGCATTGGGGAGGGGGCAGGCGCGGGTGAGGAGTGTGGAGCACCTGCTGGCGGCGTTATATGGGATGCAGGTGGACAATGTATGCGTGAAGGTGGAAGGGCCGGAGGCCCCTGCCTGCGACGGAAGCGCACGGGAGTGGGTGGACCTGCTGCGGCGGGCGGGGCGGAAGCGGCTGGGGGCGGCGCGGCAGGTGCGGAGGCTGCGGGAGGCGGTCTGGGTGGGGGACGGGGAGGCGTGGGCGGTGGCGGCGCCCGCGAGGGGAGGGCTTTCGCTGGCGGTGGGGGTGGAGTACGAGGGGACGGCGGCCGGGCGGCAGGCGCTCTGGATACGGCTCAGCCGGGGGAAGTTCATGCGGGAGCTGGCGCCGGCGAGGACATTTGCTCTTAGGGAGGAACTGGAGGCCTTGCGGACAAAGGGGATGGCGCGGGGAGGAAGCGCGGAGAATGCTTTTGCGGTGGGGAGGGATGGTTATTCGGGGCCGCTGCGGTTTCCGGACGAGGTGGTTCGGCACAAGATGCTGGACCTAGTGGGGGACCTGGCGCTGTGCGGGGAGAGATTTGAGGCTCAGGTGACGGCCGTGCGACCGAGCCACCGGATGAATGTGGAGCTGGCGCGGGCGCTGCGGGCGAGGTTCCTGGGGGAGCGGAAGGGAAGGGGAGGAGGCGAGGAGAGACAACGATGATGGACATCAATGAGATCCAGGCCCTGCTCCAGCACCGATATCCATTCCTACTGGTGGATCGGATATTGGAGTTGGAGCCGGGGATCCGATCAGTTGGGGTCAAGAACGTAACGATCAACGAGGCCTTCTTCAACGGGCATTTCCCAGGCAATCCGATCATGCCGGGGGTGTTGATTGTTGAAGCGATGGCGCAAGTAGGGGGCATACTGTTGCTTGCCACTACGGGGAACGAGGGGAAGCTCGCCTTCTTCGCCGGGATCGACAAGATGCGGTTCCGACGGCCGGTAGTGCCTGGCGATCAACTGGTCACGGAGGTCACGCTCACGAAGCGGAAGGGCGACATCGGCCGCGTGGCGGTGGTGGGGAAGGTAGATGGGCAGGTAGTTGCGGAGGGGGTGTATCTCTTCGCGCTGCGGCGAGACGAAGGGCCTGGCACCCTTGAGAGTTCGCGCAACCGGGAGGCGTGAGTTGGCGCGGATTCATACGACGGCAATCGTAGAGAAGAACTGCGAGCTTGCGGACGACGTTGAGGTCGGTGCATATACCCTCATTCGAGAGGGCACGATCATTGGTTCCCGGACGGTGGTGGACGCCCATGTGCTGCTGGAGCACACCACGGTGGGGGCCGATTGCAGAATACATTTCGGCGCCGCGATAGGTGGCCCGCCGCAGGACCAGACCTATCAGGGAGAGCCGACCCGGGTCCTGATAGGCGAGCGGAACGTGATCCGGGAGTACGTCACGATCCACCGGGCGACGGGGGAGGGGAACGACACGCGAGTGGGGGATGACAACATGTTGATGGCGTCGACACACCTGGGTCATAACTGCGAGGTGGGCAATAGCGTAACGCTGTCCACGCTGTCGGGCATGAGCGGACATACGATCATCGAGGACAGGGCGATCATCGGTGGGATGGTGGGATCGCACCAGCGGGTGAGGGTGGGGACGCTCGCGATGGTCAGCGGATTCTCGAAGATGAGCCAGGATGTGCCCCCCTACAGCCTGGTGGACGGCAAGCCGGCAAGGGTGATCGGGCCGAATCTGGTCGGGCTGCGGCGGGCAGGCGCCGATGCCGACACGCGGAGGGCGATTCAGCGGGCCTTTCGCCTGATCTATCGCTCCGGGATGGAGTTCTCGCGTGCGCTGGAGCAAGTCATGACGGAGCTCGGGGATTTCCGCGAGGTGAGCTATCTGGTGGAGTTTCTGCGGCGGATGCGGGAGGGGAAAGTGGGGCGTCAGCAAGAAGTCGCCAGCTAGCCATGGGGGGAGAGTATGCTCCGAGAGAGCGGGATGGGCCGGCCCAGAGGGAGCCACACGAGGGGCCGGCCTCAGTCTTTATGGTGGCGGGAGAGCCCTCGGGAGACTGGGCGGGCGCGCTGCTGGCGGAGGCGCTTAGGGTCCGGCGGGCGAGGCTGGCGCTGCGGGGCATCGGGGGCAGGCGGATGGCGGCGGCCGGCGTGGAGCTTTTTTCCGACAGCTCCGACTGGGGCGCGATCGGCGTGTTTGAGGCCGCCGCGAAGGTGCCCCGTGTGTGGCGGGTGATGCGAGCGACGATGGCTCATCTGGCGGCCGCTCCGCCGTCGGCGCTGGTGCTGATCGACTGTGGCGCGTTCAACCTGCCGCTGGCCCGGAGGGCGAAGACGTTGGGGCTGCGGACGCTCTACTACCTGCCTCCAGGCTCCTGGTCCCGGAAGCTGCGCGGGGCAAAGCTCCGTGACCTGGTGGAAGTGATCGCTACGCCGTTTCCCTGGTCGCGGGATCTGCTGGCCGGAGGAAGGGCGCGGGTGGAGTGGGTGGGACATCCAGTAGTGGAGGGAGCGCGGCCGCGCCTGACGGCGGAGGAGGCGCGGGAGCGATATGGTCTGGACCACGGAAAGCCGGTGGTGGCCCTCGCGCCGGGGAGTCGGGCGCACGAGATTCACTACCTGCTCCCGGTGCTGGTGAAGGCCGCCGCGCGGCTGGCGAGAGAGTGGGATGGGATACAGTTCGTAGTCCCGGTAGCAGAGACGGTAGAGAGGGAGCGGATCAGGGCCGAGTTCGAGCGGGGAGAAGTGGCCGTGACGCTGCTGTCGGGGATGGATCACGACGCGCTCCAACTGGCTGAAGCAGCGGCGGTGTGCTCGGGAACGGCGACGCTGGAATTCGCCTGCCTGGGGATTCCGATGGTAGTGGTCTACCGGGCCAGCAGGGCGACCACGCTGCAGTACCGGCTGATGCGGGGGCTGATCGGCCGGCAGCGGTGGGCGGCGATGCCCAACATCGTCGCCGGCCGGGAAGTGGTTAAGGAGCTGCTGGGATCGGCAGCGAGTCCGGAGACGATTGCGGGGGAGGTGGGCGCGCTGCTGGTGGGTGGGGCGCGGCGGGAGCAAGTCAGAGCCGATCTACGTGAAGTAGTGCAGAGCCTGGGCCCGGGTGGCGCCTCTGAGCGGACAGCGGAGATGGTGTTGGAGTTGATCGCCAGTGAGGAGGGGGAAACGTGAGCCGCGCGGCGCGAGGGCGCGCGCTGGGGGTGCTGCGGCGACTGATGAGGGAGGGGAAGGCCGATCTGCGGTCGGCCTACAAGGCGCTGGGCTGCATCTTCGCGGAAGCGGTGGTAGATACCGGAGTGATTCCGGTGCTGCTGGCGCTGATGTTCCTGGCGATTGCGCCGTCGCCGGAGGCGCTCACGGGGGGCGGCGTCCCTGCGGGTTCGGCGGACTGGATTCAGCGGCTGGGCTGGGTGGGGACCGAGAGCCCCGGCGAGCAGTTGAGGAGCCTGCTGCTTTTCGCGGTCTTGACGCTGGTGGCGTGGCCGGTTAAGTGCGTGTTCGGGTTTGGAAGGAGCTTGCTCTCGCACCGATTCGCGCAGCGGCTGATCAGGGAGCTGCGGGAGCGGCTGTACGGGCATCTGATGCGGCAGTCGCTGGCTTTTCATCGGTCGCGGACCACGGGAGATCTGCTCTCTCGGGTGAGCAATGATGTGCTCGTCCTGCAGAGGGCGTTGAGTACGGACCTGCTGGAGGCGGCGAGGGCGCCGATCACGATCCTGATCGCGGTGGTGTTCATGGCCTCGCTGGAGTGGAGACTGACGATTTTCGCGCTGGCCTGTGTGCCGGGGATTGCGTTGGTGATAGCGCACTCGGGGGAGCGCCTGCGGCGGCTGACGCGAGAGGTGCAGCGGAAGCTCGGCGGGCTGAACTCGTACCTGCAGGAGCGCCTGAGCGGGATCGAGACGGTGCAGTTGTTCGGGATGGAGGAGCGTGAGGTCGCGCGCTTCGCGGGGATAAACGAGGACAACTACCAGGAGAACATGAGGGTGGCGAAGGTGATGTCCGTGCTGACGCCGCTGGTAGAGTTGATCAGCGCGGTGGGGATGGTCGTGCTGATATATGTGGCGGGGTATCTCACGATCAGGGGGCACTTGACGCTTGCGACGCTGATTGCGTTCGCTTATGTGGGCCAGCGGCTGGGGAGCAAGCTGGCATTGCTGGGGAAGATCTGGCTTTCGGGCCAGCAGGCGGCGGCCGCCGGGGATCGGATCTTCGAGATCCTGGATGCCGAGGAGGAGGTGCCGGAGGCGGCGGGGGCGAGGGAGCTGCCGCGGGTGGCGGGGAGGATTGAGTTCCGCGGGGTGGAGTTCCGGTATCGCGAGGGGGACGCGGTGCTGAGGGGCGTGGAGGTGACGATAGAGCCGGGACAGGTGGTAGCACTGGTGGGGGCGAGCGGTGCCGGAAAGACGAGTCTGGTGAACTTGATCCCGAGGTTCTACGATCCGACGGGGGGGCGGATTGAGATAGATGGGGTTGATATCGCGAGTGTAACACTCCGGTCGCTGCGGTCTCGCATTGGGATCGTGCCGCAGGAGCCGATCCTGTTCGGGGGGACGGTGAGAGCGAACATCGCGTACGGGAAGCCGGAGGCCGGTCGAGAGGAGGTGGAGGCTGCGGCGCGGGCGGCGAACGCGCACGATTTCATTGAGGCGCTTCCGCAGGGATACAAGACACCGGTGGGGGAGCGGGCGGGGAAGCTGTCAGGGGGGCAGAGGCAGAGGATCGCCATCGCCCGGGCGCTGTTGATGGATCCGCGGATACTGATCCTGGATGAGGCCACCAGCGCGCTGGACGCGGAATCCGAGGCGCTGGTGCAAGCTGCACTGGCGCGGCTGATGGAGGGTCGGACAACACTGATCATCGCCCACCGGCTGTCC
>JAUVSA010000200.1 GCA_030597345.1 Bacillota bacterium | reverse complement strand
CCGCCGCAGACAACGCTGGTGGTACGCGCGGGATCGGTGGGACTGACGCGAGAGATCGTAGACCAGATAAGGAGGAGGTACCCTGCGGCCGAGATCTCGGTGCTGGTGGCGAGCGCGAGAGAGGCGGAGACGAAGTACGAGGTGGAGACCCCGGTGATCTCCTGGCCAGGGGCGGACGCATCCGGCTATCGGATAAGGCTCGATCTGGTTAGCGACCTGCTGAGGCGACGCTTCGACACGGTGGTAGTGGCCGGGGAAGGGAGCCGGCGCGCCGAGCTGGTGGCGCTGCTGGCCGGGGCGGAGCGACGAGTGGAAGTGCGAGACGACGGCGCGGCCCACGTGTTCTGGGTTGCGATATACAAGCCGCTGTTCGCGCTGCCAATGCTGGCGGCCAGCCTGTTGGAGAAGCTCACGATGTCGGCGCTGGTGGGCCTGGTGTGGGGCAGCCTCGCGGTGGAGGGGCGGCTCTGGGGACTGCGCCGACGCCGGGCCGCGCGGACGTTGGGCGAGCAGTAGGCTAAGATGGGCCGCCCAGCCGTCTTCCTCGATCGCGATGGGACGATCGTACGCGAGGTCGAGTATCTCCGATCTCCCCGGCAGCTGCGGTTGCTGCCGCGCGCGGCGGAGGCGATTCGTCTGCTGAACCGGGCCGGGCTCGCGGTGGTGGTGACGACAAACCAGTCCGGAATCGCCCGCGGCCTGCTGACGGAGAAAGAGCTGGAGGAAGTTCACGCGGTGCTCCGGTCCCGGCTGGCGCGGCGAGGAGCGCGAATCGACGGGATCTATTTCTGTCCGCATCATCCGGAGGCAGCGCGGCCGGAGTACCGGCGCCGCTGCCGATGCCGCAAGCCGGCCCCGGGGATGCTGCTGCGGGCGGCGCGGGAACTCGATCTCGACCTCGGCCGGTGCTTCGCGATTGGGGACAGCGCGCGGGATATCGAGGCGGGCAGGCGCGCGGGCTGCCGGGCAGTGCTGGTGCGAACCGGCTACGGCGCTGAAACGGAGGCGCGGTTGGAACGCGAGCTGGGCGCCGACTACGTAGCCGATGACATGTCAGATGCAGGGGAGTGGATTCTGCAGGAGACGGTGGGCCGGCGGCGAGCCGGCAAGACGAAGAGAAGATGAAGGCCACCCTCATCATCATCAACCACAATGGACGGGACCTGCTGGCGAAGTCGGCGCCTGCGGCGCTCGACGCGGCGAGGAGCGGCGGACACGCGGTAATGGTGGCGGACGACGCCAGCACCGACGACAGCGTCGAGTTCGTGCGGAGCACGTTCACGGATGTGAAGGTGCTCTCGCTCCCCAAGGGGGGATTCGGCGCGGCCTGCAACGCGGCGGTGGCGGTTGCTGAGACGGAGGCGGCGGTACTTCTGAACAACGATGTGGTGGCGAGGCCGGACTTCCTGGAGCCGCTGCTGGAAGATCTAGAGAAGGAGAGAGTGTTCGCGGTGGGATGCAAGTTCGTAAACCCGGACGGCTCCCTGACGAATGCGGTGGGGAATCGGACCTCGGGGAAGTGGGATCGGGGGCTGCTCTACATACATCACGAGACGCGGCCGGAGCGGCTGTCGGAGACGTGCCCGCAGCTCTACCCGAACGGAGGCGGGATGGCCTTCTGGCGGGATAAGTGGCTGGAGCTCGGCGGATTCGACACGCTTTATCGGCCGCTGTATTGGGAAGACGTCGATGTTGGGTATCGGGCGTGGGGACGCGGATGGCGAGTGCTGTACGAGCCGGCGAGCGTTGTGTATCACGACCAAGGGAGCACGATGGCGCGCCTGCACCGGCCGGCGCAGATCGAGCTGATGTCGGCGAAGAACGCGGTGCTATTCGTCTGGAAGAATCTGCTGGACCCGCGCTTGTTTCGCCGCGCGCTGGCGGCTCAGGCGGCGTGGGCGGCCGACGATGTGCTGATCGGAGGGCCGCCGAGTCGCGTTGGGGCGCTGTGGCGCGCGCTGCGGCAGCTTGGGGCGGCCGGCCAGGGGCGGGCCAGGGAGCAGCGGGAGCGGGTGTACTCGGATGACGAGATACTCGAACTGGCGGGGGGAGGAGAGCGGTGAGCGGGGAGCGGGACAGCCTGCTGGTGCTCAGCTTTGCGCGGCGGGGAGAGGAGGAGCTGGTTCGGCGGGCGGTGGGCCATCTGACGTCCGAGTTCCCGGGGGCGCACATCGCGGCAGTGGGGACACCCGTGTCCGCGCCGGTGCTGAGGGGGTTGGGATTAGCGGATGTGATCGTCTACGGGGGAGAACAGGGAGCGCGAGGCGTCATGCGAGCGGTGCGGGCCCGGGGGCCGGCGGCGGTCGCGGTAGTCTACGCTGAGCCCGACTTCTCGGGGCACTTGAAGCTGGAGCTGGTGGCGCTGGCGAGTAGCGCGCGGCGCGTGTATCAGTTCGCCCCCGGGCGGTCCGAGCGGGTAGTAGGACGACTGAGGCTGGGATTGTCTGTGTTGAGGAAAGCTCTGTGTGCCGCGGTCCGTCTTGGCGTTGGCGGTGTGGTCTGCGGCATCGCGTTCTGCTGGCTGAGCCTGCGGTGGATGATGGCAGGAGGGGGCCGTGCGAGTCGGGCTTGACGCGAGGGCGCTGGCGGCTCCGGTGCGCTCGGGCGTGGAGCGGTACGTCGTCGATCTCTCGCGCGCGGTGGCGCAACTGGAGCAGAGGCCCGAGATCATAGCTTACGTTGACCGGCCGGTCCGGGATGCGGAGCTCAGCCGCGCGCTGGCGAACCGCATAGTGGTGAAAGTGGTGCGGGCACGCCGGGGTCGGCTGCGGGCCGCGCTGCCGTGGCGACTATGGCGAGACAGAGTGGACCTGGTGCATATGCCGAGCACGATTCTCCCGCCTCTCCTCCCCTGCCCCGCGGTGGTGACGGTGCACGATCTAGCGTGGAAACGGTTCCCGGAGACGTACGCGGCGGACGATCTGGCCATGCAGACTGTGGCCGGATTCCGCTCGGTGGCGCGGGCGGCGCACGTGATCGCGGTGTCGCAGACGACCGCGCGGGACTTGACCGAACTGCTCCAGGTGCCAAAGGAGACGATCACGGTGACTCCGCTCGGCGTGTCGCCGCGCTTCACAGCAGATGGGCCGCCGCTCTCGGCCGAGGCGTTTGCTGGAGCGGAGCGGCTTGGTCGGGGATACGTCCTGTACACGGGCGGGCTGCTGCCTAGGAAAAACCTGATGCGCCTGTTGGACGCCTATGACCGCGTGAGGCGCGAGATGGACACGCCGCCGCTGGTGCTCCCGGGCGGTGACTCTGTCCACGCTGGAGAACTCGCAGAGAGAGCGAGTGAGCTGGGGCTCGAGGAGCGGGTGATCTTCCCGGGCTATATTGAGGAAGGGCAGCTGCCCGCGCTGTACCGCGGTGCGACCGTTTTCGTCTATCCCTCGCTCTATGAGGGGTTCGGCCTGCCGGTGTTGGAGGCGATGGCGTCGGGGGCACCGGTGATCACGTCGGACCGGTCGGGCACGGCCGAGGTCGCCGGGGAGGCGGCGGTGCTGGTCGATCCCGAGAACGTGGAGGAGATCGCCTCGGCTCTATCTGGGCTGCTCGGGGATGTGGCGCTGAGGGAGGATCTGGCGGCACGTGGGCTGGTCAGGAGCAGGAGCTATCGTTGGGACGTCACGGCACTAGAAACGGTGGCTGTGTATCAGCGTGTCGCCGGGAGCGCCTAGCATTGGCGGTCTGGGCCTGGGGATTCCCTGAAACCTTTCCGGTGGGATTTGCGTATTACCCTATGGCGGAGGGCGGGTAATGCCGGAGACAGAGGTCGGGCGGACCGACGGAGAGCTGGTTCGGCTCTGTCTCGCAGGAGAGCAGGCTGCCTTCGATGCGCTTGCGGCCCGCCACTACCGACGAGTGTACAACGTGATCTACCGGATGCTCGGAAACAGGGAACAGGCCGAAGATCTCACGCAGGAGACATTCCTGCGGGTGTACTCCCGGCTCGACACCTTCAGGCAGGGAGGGGCATTCCCCGCCTGGCTGAGGCGAATCGCCGCCAACCTGTGCATAGACCACCTGCGTCGGCGAGGGGAACAGACAGCCTCCCTGGATCAGCAACTGGAGTCGGGGATCGAGCAGGTGGACGAGAGCGCGGCTAGTCGGCCGGAGGACAGACTGGTGATGAGGGAGGATGCGCGTCGCGTGGTGGAGGCGGTGCAGAGGCTTCCCGACCGACAGAGGGCAGTGCTCGTCTTGCGCCACATCGAGGGCCTGAAGATCGACGAGATCGCCCGTACGCTGGGGATGCCGCAGGGGACGGTCAAGACGCTGCTGTTCCGCGGCCGGCAAGCGGTGCGGGAGATGGTGGGTGAGCTATGAGGAGAGCAGCAATGGATGGCTCCCGGGTGCGAACGCTGT
>JAUVSA010000147.1 GCA_030597345.1 Bacillota bacterium | reverse complement strand
GCAGGTGCCGCACTCCACGCAGCGCTGCGCGTCGGTGTAGATGGCGAACCGGCCGCGCCGCGAGAACAAACCCAGCATCGCTCGCAGAGGGCAGAAGAACCGAAACCAGACGCGGCCCCCAAGCAGGGGATAGGCGCCAGTGCCGATGAAGCTGGCCAGGAACCAGGCCACGACAAGGTCATACCAGTTGTAGGGCCTACTCAGTGCCAGCCAGGTCCCGGCCGTTGCCAGGCCCGCCAGGCCGAGCACCACATAGCCTGTGTTGTCCAGCGATTGCGCAGACGGCCCCTTGGGGCCCTTCAGCCGGAACGGGTCACCAGCCGTCTCCGCGAGATTGCCGCAGAAGCAGAACCACGAGCAGTACCGCATGCCAATGAAGTACGTGACTACGGGCCAGGCCACCAGGGAGAGCGCGACACCGTAGATGAAGGTTGCCGCCAGCTTGTCCTGCCAGTAGGGTGAGATGACGCTCATGTGGAGCGGCCAGGTGAGGTGGAGGCGCTGCCAGAAGATGGCGGCCCCAACTTCTCCCTTCAGCGGACCTGCCAGGAACACGCCGAAGAGCGTCTGGGAGACCATCACGGACAGGGTGCGCCAGCGGAAGTAGGTGTTCTGCCAGCGCAGCATGACCACTATCCCCAACACGACGACAATGCCCCAGTAGAGCCACCAGGTGAAGTCCGAGAGGAAGACGTTCACGCCCCGGGGGACTTGCCAGCCCGCCCATGCTGCGACCTTCCTGAACAAGCTGACGCCTGTCAGGGTCACAACCGCGATTCCCGCCAGCCAGGGGACGAAGTCAAGACGCGCCGGCGGGCGGCGAGGCAGCACCAAGCGCCCTGTCTGCACCTCAGGAGCCTCCATCGATAACTTGCGCTAGACCGGCATCCACATCGATTGTTAGCATATCCGTGCGGATGCTCCTGCTCAGGGCGCAGTGGATTTGGCGAACTCAGGCGACATGTGTGTCGCGGGGAGGCCGTGCTAGGGCCGCCACCACAGCAGTCGGAAGGCGGTCGAGAGAATGACGAACGAGGCCTTGATAGAGGCCCGCAGCGATCCGGTGATTTTCGACTGGCCGATTCGCCTTCGGTAGCATACGGGTATCTCCACCGTTGGCACTCGCAGCCGTGCCGCTTTCGCCTGCATCTCAATCGTCCATCCGTATCCCCGGTCCCTCATCCGCAGTCGCCGGAGCGTGGCGTAGCGGATGGCGCGGAATGGGCCGAGGTCAGTGCTCGGCTGCCGGTAGAGATGGGTGAGGATTCTCCCCGCCAGCCAGTTGCCGAACAGGGAGTGCAGCGGAAGGACGCCCGGTTCGCGCTCGCCGAGCATTCGCGATCCTATCACGAAGTCGGCGCCTCCCTCCCGGATGGGCCGCACCAGCGCGGTGATAAGTCCAGGATCGTCGCTGAAATCCGCGTCCAGAAAGGCCACGATCTCCGGCTCTCGCAGGGCTGCGATCCCAGCCAGGCAGGCCGCTCCGTAGCCCCGCCGCGCCTCGTACACCACCCGCGCGCCATGCGCTGCTGCGATCTCAGCGGTGCGATCCGTGGACCCATTGTCCACCACGATGACGTCGGCTCTCAGCTCCCGGGGGAGCGCGTCGAGGACGCGCCCGATAGACTGCTCTTCGTTCAGGGCCGGTATTATCACCGCCACCCGGGGAGAGTGTGGCATCACCCGCCCTCCTCCTCTTCCCATTGGCGGAGGCAGTCCCACGTTCTGGGGCAGGGAACATGCTGGCCCGCGAGTGACAGTCCGCTCAGGTGGGCACGCAGGACTTCAATATCATCAGGCGTGTCCACATCGTACCAGGGCTCCAGCAGCGAGACGGAGGCCTGGCACTCCCGAGCACGCCGCAGCGTGTCCAGCAGCACGCTGTCCGAGCTCCACGCGATGTCGCGTAGCACTTCGGGAATGAGCGTCCGCATGCCAATCAGGTAGTATCCTCCGTCGAAACACGGGCCGAGCACCAAGTCTCGCTGGGCGACGAGGTCCAACGCCTCGCAGATCCTCTGCAGGGGGAGAGTCGGAGCGTCCGTGCCGATCACCACCGCACAGGGGTGTGCGCGCGCGAATGCTTCTCCCAGCGCGTTCGCGATGCGCTCTCCCAGATCGCGGCCATGCTGGGCGATGATTTCCGCTTCCGGACAGACTTCCTCCGCCAGCGCGCCCACGGCTGCGAGGTGCCGAGCATCGGCGGCGGCCAGCAGGAGGTGCGCCGGCGCCCGCGAAACCACCTCCAGCGTATCGAGTACGAAGCAGCGGTACAGTTCTGCCGCGCGGGCATGCCCCAGAGCAGGGGCGAGACGGGTCTTGGCCTCTCCCGCAATCGGAGCGCGCGCGAACACAATAAGAGCGGGTAGCTTACCCACGGCAGCATCCTACTTGCCTGTCCGCTCGCCCAACACCTGCTCGCGCCCGCAACACGACGCGAAGAGGCCGCCTCAACTCTCGAAAGGACAGAGGCGGCCCTGAGACTGCGCGTGCTTCGAGTTGACTTACAGAGTCTCTTGCATTTGAGTGACAACTCGAATGCAGGAGACTCCCCACCTGTCGGGCCCTCAGCCGTTTCTGGCAAGACCGTCCGCGTCACGCTAGTACAAGAGCTTCTTTAGGTGATAGCTATTGCTTCCAGAATCGAAGGAATCCGAGAGGCTGGCGGCTGCGATGCCCGGAACGATTCAGCTCAGCCAATTCTTTCGCCGCGCCCGCATGGCCCATTTCCTTGGCCCGGATCAGCGCCTCCGCCGCTTGCTCTCGCTGGCCGAGCTCGAGGAGAGTCTTCCCCAGCAAGAACCGGAAGTCCGCATTATCGGGATCGACGTCCACCAGCTCTTGGTAGCAGATGAGAGCCTTCGCGTGGTCCCCGCTGCGCCGATAGCCATTTGCCCGCAGGAGGATGTCGGTAACGCGGGAGGGATCCGCGCAGACGACATTCCGCCGGCTCCCTTCCTGCCGGACGCCGAGCCCCAGGTTGCCTACGAAGAGCCCGCTGAGATCGAGCGCCTCGACCTCCGGGAGGAACTGCGCCCGCAGCCAGTCGCCCTTGCGGACGTATTCCTTACGCTCCCTTACCGCCGGCTCCAGCTCGTCGGCCGTCTCTTCGGCGACAATTGTCATGATGCCGCCGCCCGCAAGCCCCGGAAGCGCCTCGTCTGCGCCCTGCGGCTCCGCCGCGGCGGGTGCGCCGCCGCTTGCGGTAACAGTCGCCTCCTCGGGCGCCGTCTCCGCAGGCTGCGACGCGTCAGAGGGATGCTCAGCCTCCACCGCCTCAGGAGGAGGAATTGCGCGGCGTTCCTTGCCTCCGGGGGCAACCGCATCCTGGGCTGTCCGCACTTCGAGCGAGATGTTGATGAACCGGTTGCCCTGGGTCCCCACCTGTTCCAGCGCGGCCGCGCGCGCGGGCTCATCGAGTCCCACGATCTGACCCTTCTCTTCACCGCCGGCGGCGATCACAACTTCACAGGACTCGGTAGACAGCAACTCGCCGATCGCCAGCGCGGTGGGGCCCTCTGCCTGCAGCTGGCTCATCGGCACCCCCACGGACAGAAGGGACTTCGGGTTGATGACACGCTCAATAAGCTGCCGGACGGTAGCGTCTCCGATTATCTCCTCAGAGCTGCCGAGCCGGCAGATCGGGGTGTCTCCGCCGGGAGTGCTTATGTTTATCAGGACGGAGGCCCGTGACTCCGATGATCGCTGTTCAGAACTCTTCGTCGTCGATGCGCTCGTCATGTTCCGCTCTCCATTTTCCCGCCTACTTGGCCGATGCTCCCGCCAGTGCCGGCACCGTGCTTGCCGGCCGCCGCGCTTCGGCAGCAAGGCGGCCCACCACCTCGTCCGCCAGCCCCCGGTAGGCCCCTGCCGCCGCCGAGTCGGGGTCACGCATCAACACCGGCAGGCCTCCGGCTTCCGCTTCGCTGACCACCACGCTCCTGCTGATGATGGTCGAGAACATGTAGTTCCCATATTCCCGCTCGATCTTCTCCTTCAGCAGCCGATAGATAGTCGTGTCCAACGCCGTCTTCTTGTCAAACATGGTGACGAGGATTCCGAGCAGCTTCACGGTGGCTCCAATCTGCTCGTGCAAGGTGGCGACCAAGTCGCCGAGCAGGGCCATTCCCTTCAGCGCGTAGAACTTGGTGGTCACCGGAACGATCATATGCGTTGCCGCGGTCAGCGCGTTGACGGTCAGCAGGTCCAAGGAGGGCGGCGAGTCCAGCAGCACCACATCGTACTTGTCGGTGAGGACGCTCCTGTAGAACTCCCGCAGCTTGCCCCTCAGCCTCCCCTCCCGACCGACCTCCAACACCAGAGTCTTGTCGCAGTCGGCCATCCGCGCGCTCGATGGCACTAGGTCGAGGTTCTCGATCTTGGTCGGCACGATGGCGCGCTCCAGCGGAAACCGCGGCATGGTCAGGAGACAGTGCGCTTCCCGCTGAATCGCCTGGTCGGCCGAAATGCCGAAGGCGGTGGTCGCGTTGGCCTGCGGGTCGAGGTCGATGCAAAGCACGCGGCAATCACGTTGAGCCAATGCCGCCGCCAGATTCACGCAAGAAGTGGTCTTGGCGACCCCGCCCTTCTCGTTCACAAACGTGATGACTGCTGTGCCCCCGTACGGCGAAGCGCCGTTCGCAGAGCTGCTCAGCGGATCCGTGCCCATCTCTAGATGCCTCCGCAACTCGGGGGGCCGGCACGGGAAAGACGCGCCGAAATGCCCTCCGCTCGTTCGATGAACCCCCTTGCCTACTCGGCACGATGACCCGACAAACCCTATGTTCCATAGAATTGGCAAGTTCTGAAGGCCCAGCTTGCTCTTCAGAGAGCCCCCTGCAGGGAGTGCTGCCAGCAGCAGCCTCGACCCATCTGGCCGGAGCGCCGCCCCGCGCCATCGGACCGCCGCTACATGCCTATCCCGGCAGGCGCCCGGCGCTGAGCGCAGAACAATCAGCGGCGAGGCCCGGTTCCCGCGCCCTGGAGGAGCCAGGCCCGAATCGAGCATCGGAGGAGGAGTCGTGAGCCAGCCACGGGTCGGCGTGCAACTGATAATCTTCGGAGAGCGGACGCAGACGGATCTTTCTGGCGTGCTGGCGGAGGTATCCGCCGCGGGGTACGACGGTTTCGAGGGCGGTGTGCCAAGCACCGCGGAGGAGGCCGCGCGCATTCGCGCGGCAGCAGAGGACAACTCGCTCGGGTACCTCGGCGGCCACTGCGGGGAGGACCAGTTGAAGGATGTCGCCACCGCGAAGGCCATCGCCGACGGCGTCAAGTCCCTCGGCGGCGCATTCGTCATCTGCTCGGGAGGATCCAACTGGAAGACTCTCGACGACATCCGCAGGGCAGCCGCCGCGTTCAATGAAGCGGGGAAGATCTGCCGCGACGCCGGTCTCACGCTCTGCTATCACAACCATTACTGGGAGTTCAAGGATATCGACGGCGCCAAGCCGATTCACGTCCTCGCGGCCGAGGTCGATCCGGAACGTGTCAAGCTCGGCCCCGACGTCTACTGGGTTCAGGTCGGCGGCGAAAACCCGGCCGAGTTCCTAGCGCGCTACCGAGACCGCTGCCCTTGCTTGCACTTCAAGGACGGCCTCGGCGGCGATCAGATGAGGGAGTTCCGCG
>JAUVSA010000016.1 GCA_030597345.1 Bacillota bacterium | reverse complement strand
TGCTGGAACTCACCTCTGATCACAAGGCCGCCGTCGTCGAGCTCGCGATGAGGGGACGGGGGCAGATCTCTTATCTCGCCAATATGGTTCAGCCACAGATCGGCCTCGTGACCAACATCGGGGTGTCACACCTGGAGCTTCTGGGCACCAGGGAGGCCATCGCGGAGGCGAAGGCCGAGCTGTTGGCGATCCTCCCGCCCGATGGAGTGGCCGTGCTCAACGCGGACGACAACTTCTTCGAGTTCCTCAAAGCGCGCAGCTCCGCTCGCGTAGTGTCCTTCGCGCGGAAGGCGGAGGCGGATGTGCGCGCCGATCAGGTGGAGGCCGCTCCCGACGGCCGCATCAGGTTTCTCCTCCGGGGCTGGTGGGGAGAACAGCAGCTCTCCCTCCCGGCCGCGGGCCGCCATCACGCACTCAATGCCGCGGCCGCGGCCGCCTCCGCGGTGGCGGCCGGCGCTCAACCAGAGTGGATAGCAGCCGGTCTGGAGACGTTCGCCGGCGCGGAGATGAGAGGCCGGATCGAGGAGGCCCCCGGCGGATTCAGAGTGATCGACGACTCCTACAACGCCGCCCCCGAGTCCATGCGCGTCGCACTCGAACTCCTGGGCGACCTGCCGGGCACCCGCAAGTGGGCTGTCCTCGGCGATATGAAGGAGCTCGGTCCCATGGCCGTCGAGTGGCATCGGGAGATAGGAGAACTCGCGGCATCGCTGCCGGTGGCGGGTCTAATAACGGTAGGAGAACTGGGCCGTCATATCGCAGCCGCCGCGCGGGAGCACCTCGGCTCTGGCGAGGTGATTGAGGCGGCCGACAACGCCGCTGCTGCCGCGATCCTCAAGGAGCGTGTAGGGCCCGGCGACGTGGTGCTGATAAAGGGATCTCGCGTGATGAAGATGGAGGAGATCGCCCGATCACTGCTGCAGAGACCTGAGAACACCGCACATGCATGAAGCTGCCGCCAGCGCAAGAATCGCCCTCATTCCGGCGATCTCTCTCATCCTGGTTCTAGCTTTCGGAAGACCCATGATCGGCTTGCTCCGTCGAGTGGGCGCAGGCCAACGAGTGCGAGATGATGGTCCGCAGCGCCATCTCCAAAAAGAAGGCACGCCGACGATGGGCGGATTCGTCATTATCGCGGGAACGCTGGTCGCCGCCCTGGCCGCAGCCGCGTTGTACCAAGGCCGGCTTTCGCCGCGGCTGATCCTGCTGGGCGCAGCGATGCTCGCGTTCGGCGCCATCGGCTTCGCCGATGATTGGATGAAGATTCGCCGCGGCAGATCCCTCGGCATGAGAGCGCGAGAGAAACTGGCGCTCCAATCCGTCGCGGCGGTGGCCTTCGTCTGCGCCCTGGCGGTCGAGATGGGTGCGCGCGGCGATCCCGGCGCGGCCCCGTACGCCCGGTTTCCCGGGTACGGTTGGATAGCGTTCTGGAGCCTGGCCATGGTGGCGACCTCGAACGCGGTGAACCTCGCCGACGGCTTGGATGGACTCGCCAGCGGCCTCTGTGCGGTGGGTGCAGTGGGATTCGCGCTGGTGGCAGCCGGCACTGAGGCGGAGACGTTCGGGCTCGCTCTGGCGGGCGCCTGCCTTGGCTTCCTATGGTTCAACCGACACCCGGCCAGAGTGTTCATGGGAGATGTCGGCTCGCTGGCCCTCGGCGCTGCAATGGCCGGGATTGCCGCAATCATGAACAACCCGGTCGCCTTGCTGGGGTTCTGTCTCGTTCCGTACGTGGAGGCGGGCTCCGTGATGATTCAGGTGGCGTCCTTCAAGACGACGGGCAGACGTGTTTTCAAGATGAGCCCGATCCACCATCACTTCGAGCTTTCCGGCTGGTCGGAACGCCGGGTAGTGTGGACGTTCTGGGCCGCCGCGCTGGTGGCGTCCGCGGCCACAGTGGTCTTCGCGCCGGTCATCAACTGAGCAGGCGAGCTGCGGCAGACATGGAGTTCACAGGAAAAAGGGTTCACGTGATCGGGCTCGGCGCCTATGGCACCGGACGAGAGGTGGCACGGGCGCTATGGCAGCGCGGCGCGCAGGTCACAGTATCTGACGTGAAACCGGCGGCCGCACTGGCAGCAGAGATCGAGGCATTGAAGGAGACCAGTGTAGCAGTGCAGACCGGAGACGAAGCTTACCGCGGAATAGAAGAGGCAGACCTGGTGGTGCCGAGTCCCGGCGTCCCCCTGGATATTCCTCCCCTACTCCGGGCGCGAGAGCGGGGGATCCGCGTGGTCAGCGAGATCGAAGTCGCCTTCTGGATCGCACCCTGCCCGATCATCGCCGTCACCGGCACGAAGGGCAAGACGACTACTGCCGCCCTGATCGGAGAGCTGCTGCACGACGCGGGCAGGAGCGTGCTGGTCGGCGGGAACATCGGTCGCCCGCTCATCACCCTCGCGGAGGCGGCCGGGCCGGAGGACATCCTGGCGGCCGAGGTCAGCAGCTTCCAGCTCGAAGCCACAGAGCGATTTCGGCCGCGCGTCGCGGTGCTCCTCAACCTCTTCCCGGATCATCTCGACCGGCACTCAACAATGGAGGCCTACAGAAACGCCAAGGCAAAGCTGCTCGCCAACCAAGCCCCGGAGGATGCGGCGGTGATAAACCGCGACGACGACGAGGCCTGGCGAATGAGAGCGCTGGCGCGCGCCCAGGTGATCCCCTACAGCACGGCGCAGCCAGCCGGAGACGGGGCCGACATAGCCGACGGGGCGCTGCGCGTCAGGGGCACTCCTGTTTGCCCGATAGACACCGTGCGACTCCCGGGCCGCCACAACCTGAGCAATGTCCTCGCCGCGCTCGCCGCCACTGACGCCATTGGCGCCTCACTCGACCGCGCCGCCGATACCCTCTCACGCTTCGAGGGGATCGAGCATCGACTCGAAACTGTAGCTACAGTCGCCGGCGTCACGTTCGTCAACGACTCCCAGGCCACCACTCCGGAGGCCACGATCGCTGCCCTCAACGCCTTCGACCGGCGCACCGCGCTGATCGCAGGAGGACGTCCCAAGGTCCACGACTTCCGACGGCTGGCGGAGGCGGCGGCCCGCCGCCAGACATCGCTCATCGTCATCGGTGAGGCCGCAGAAGAGATAGCCGCCGCCGGAGAGGCCGCCGGGGTGCGGCAGCTCTCCCGCGCGGCCGACCTGAGGGAGGCTGTGCATCTCGCCTTCGATCGCGCCCGCCCGGGAGGGCTGGTGCTGCTTTCTCCCGCCTGCGCGAGCTTCGACATGTTCGAGAACATGGCCGCCCGCGGCGATGCCTTCAAGCAGATAGTACGAGAACTGGCGCGGCAGAAAGGGGACGGCGAATAGTGTCAGCGATCCGGGCCATGAAGCTGCCCCAAAGAGAACTCGCCCGCGACGAGAAGACGCCTGTCGATCTAACGGTACTTGTCCCCACCCTTCTGCTTGTGGGTCTGGGCATCGCAATGGTGTTCAGCGCCAGCATCCCCACGGCGGCGGCGCGAGAAAGTGAAGACATCTACTACTACCTCAAGCGAGAGCTTCTCTTTGCTGGTCTGGGACTGGCCGCCATGTATGCCGTCGCGCGGATCTCCATGGAGGTCATCCGCAAGCAGGCCGGGGCGCTGCTCGCGCTCACCTTCTTCTTCCTGGGGCTCGTGCTCGTCGTCGGCATCAGAGTGAATGGGGCGAAGTCGTGGCTGCCCATTCCGGGGACGAGTCTTCACTTTCAGCCAAGCGAAATGGCGAAGCTGATTCTGGTGATCGTCGCCGCGCGTTACTTCGCGCAGTTCCCCCATGGCGTCCCCACCTGGCGGCGCGCCTTGCCTCCTATGGCTGTCCTCGCGAGCACAGCTGCTTTGATAGCGGTGCAGCCGGACATGGGCACCGCGGCAGTGCTGGTGATCGCTATGCTTGCCTACTACCATATCGCGGGGGCCAAGCTCCGGCATCTGCTCGGGGCGGCCGGTATCGCGCTCGCCATCGGCGCCTTGCTGGTCTCGTGCAACTCTTACCAGCGGGAGCGACTCGAGGGTTTCGCCCTGCGGGCCGAGGCCCCGTTCGAGGCTGACTACCACACCACCCAGGCCTTGATTGCCATGGGCTCAGGCGGACTCACCGGCCGCGGTTACTGTGGGAGCATCGAGAAGTACTTCTACCTACCGGCGGCGATTACGGACTCCATCCTCGCCGTGATTGGGGAGGAACTGGGCTTTGTCGCGGTCTCGATGGTGCTCGCCCTGTTCGCATTCCTCGTGTGGCGGGGCATGGCTATCGCTGTCAGAGCCGCAGATCGTTTCTCCGGCCTTGTCGCGGCTGGCGTCACCTTGCTGCTGGCCACTCAGGCCCTTATCAACGTGGCCGTGGTGACCGGGGCAGTCCCCGCCACCGGCGTGCCTCTGCCTTTCGTCAGCTACGGAGGCTCTTCTCTCCTCTTCTCGCTCATCGGCATCGGCCTTCTCCTGAACGTCTCGCGGGCGCGATGTTCTCCCGAGCAGAAAGCGTGATGAACGAACGAATCCACATGGTCGGCATCGGCGGCATCGGCATGAGCGCGCTGGCCCAGGTCCTCCTCGCGCGAGGGGCGGCGATCTCGGGTTCGGACGCCCAGGAATCAGAGATGATCGCCCGCCTGGCTGCACTTGGAGCCAAGGTCACGGTGGGGCACCGCGCGGAGCTCGTCGAGGGCACAGATCGGGTTGTGGTCTCAGACGCGATCCAGCCCGACAACCCAGAACTCAGGCATGCCCGCGCGCTCGGTATTCCGGTGCTGCGACGGTCCCAACTGCTGGCCGAACTGATGGTCGGCTACCGCGGCCTCGCGGTTGCGGGAACACATGGCAAGACCACCGTCACCGCCATGATCGGCGCCATCTTGCAGGAGGCCGGACTCGACCCAACCGTGGTCCTGGGGGGTGAGTATCGGCCGCTGGGAGGCAATGCGCGGATCGGACGAGGCGAGTGGTTCGTGGTCGAAGCATGTGAGGCATATGAGTCGTTTCTGGATCTCGAGCCTGAGATCGCAGTATTGACGAACATCGAGCCGGAGCATCTCGACCACCACGGGACTGAAGCTCACCTGCGGGCCAGCTTCGTGAGCTTCCTGCGCCGCATTATCCCCAATGGCTGCCTCGTGCTCTGCGCCGACCGCCCGGAACTGCGCCATATAGCCGCTGGAATCGAACGGGACACGGTCTGGTACGGCACCAATGAAGAGGCCGAGGTGCGCGGGGCCGGGGCGACCGTCGATGGTTGCTCGGTTCGATGCCAGCTGTCGGTCGCCGGCGACTCTGTGGGTGAGCTTCGGGTTCCGGTCCCAGGAGTTCACAACCTCGTCAACGCGCTGGGCGCAGTGGCCGCGGCTCGCAGAGCAGGAGCATCGCTCTCCTCTTGCAGAACGGCCCTGGCGGGATTCGCGGGCGTTGCGCGGCGATTCGAGGTGGTGGGCGAAGTGGGCGGTGTGACGGTGGTGGACGACTACGCCCATCATCCGACAGAGCTCGCCGCCACTATTGCGGCCGCCCGCGCCGCCTTCCCGGAGCGGCGCCTCGTGGCGGTCTTCCAGCCCCACCTCTACTCCCGAACCCAGGCCTTCGCCGCCGAATTCGCCAACGCCCTCAGCCGGGCCGATCTCGCCGTCCTGACCGATATCTATCCTGCGCGGGAGACGCCTTTGCCCGGGGTGACCTCTGGACTCATTGCCCGGCACCTCCTCCCCCTCCGCGGAAAGGACGCCCTGCTGGAGATGGCGAAGGGGGAGCTAACGGCCCTGCTGCCGGCCTCGATCCGGCCCCGAGATGTCGTCCTGTTCATGGGCGCGGGGGACATCGGCAAGACGGCGCGCGATGTGGTGAGGCGACTCGGCGGGCACCCGGTCGGTGAGCACGAGGTCGTCACAAAAGAATGAGCACCGCACATCAGACCTGGGTCACAGCACCGATGACTGCAATGTCGCGCCGCGAAGTCGAGGCCGCCGCCGCGGAGCTCAACGACCGCATCGGGGGAACCGTCCGCTCCTGGGAACCCATGAGCCGGCACACCACCTTCCGCATTGGCGGTCCCGCCGACATCTTCGTCCAGCCTCTCGACTGCCACGACCTCGCGGAGGCTGTCCGGTTTGCGGAAGTCAAGGGAATGCCGGCCAAGGTTATCGGCAATGGTAGCAATCTCCTGGTTGCCGATGAGGGCATACGCGGCCTGGTGATACGACTGGCGCCGCAGTTCAGCCAGATCGAGTGGCACGAGGATGGCGTCACCGTCGGAGGCGGAGCGCGCCTGGCTCGGCTGGTGAAGGAGGCCGCGAGTGCGGGGCTCACTGGGCTCGAATCGACGGTGGGCATCCCCGGCACTCTAGGCGGGGCACTGGCAACGAACGCCGGTACCGACACCGGCTCCATCGGCGATCTGCTGGCAGAAGCGACGGTACTGGATCAGGACGGCGAACTGCGCCAGTGGACGGCAAGCCAGTTCGCCCATCGGTACCGCTACAGCAGCTTAGCTGACGCGAACGCAGCAGTGGTCTCGGCGCGGCTGCGGCTGGAGCCGGCCCCGCCCGAGGATATCGTGGCCAAGATAGAACGACTTCGGGGCAAGCGCGCAAGTCGGCAACCTCTGCGGGCGTGGTCCGCGGGCAGCGTCTTCAAGAACCCACGCGGGGTCGCCGCCGGCAAGGTGCTCGATCGAGCGGGGGCAAAGGGCCTGCGCGTCGGGGAGGCGCAGATCTCGCGCAAACATGCGAACTTCCTGGTCAACCGGGGGAACGCCTCGGCGGCGCAGATGCGCGAGTTGATCGCGCGCGCCCACGCGCTGGCGGTCCGACGCTATGGTATCGATCTCGAACTCGAAATAGAGATAGTGGGGGGATGACCTCCGACATGAACCGGATGCGGGTAGTCGTTCTAACAGGAGGCGCCTCGGCCGAACGAGAGATCTGCCTCCTCAGCGGGAGAAAGGTAATGGCGGCGCTCGACCCCGAGCGCTACCACGCCGTGTCGGTTGACCTGGCCGCCATCGCCGGCGAGCGAGCCACGGACCTGGCGCGGATTCTGCTTTCCCCGCAGGCGCGAGATCCAGCACCTCCCCGCCGCGCGGCCGAGCACGATGGGCGGCCCAACGTCGTCTTCATCGCGCTCCACGGGGGCGCGGGAGAGAACGGGACGGTGCAGGGCATGCTCGAGCTGCTCGGGATCCCGTACACGGGGTCAGGGGTGCTCGCAAGTGCGCTCGCGATGAACAAGATCATGTCGAAGAAGATCTTCGAGCAAGACGGCATTCCCACGCCGAGGTGGGTTCCGCTGCGGGCCGCCGCCCGGGATTCCGCGCAAGACGTCGTGCTGGGCCAGATCGGCCTCCCGTGTGTCGTCAAGCCGGCCTGTGAAGGCTCCACCATTGGCGTGACGGTCGTGAAGAGGGAAGAGGACCTGAGCGGCGCTCTTGCAGGCGCGTTCCAATACGGCCCGCGGGCCCTCGCGGAGGAGTTCGTAGAAGGCACCGAGATCGCCGGCGCCGTGCTGGGCAACGACGAGGCCCGCGTGTTGCCGCTGGTGGAGATTGTGCCGGCCGGCGGGTTCTACGACTACGCTGCCAAGTACACTCCGGGCGCCACGGAGGAGATCGTGCCGGCGCGTGTTGCCGAGGCGATCGCCGACCGCGCACGGGAGCTCTCCCTGGCGGCACACCAGGCCCTGGGATGCCGCGGTTTCTCCCGCGTAGACATGATCGCAGCGGGAGACGAGGTATATGTCCTCGAAGTGAACAGCATCCCGGGTCTGACAGACACCAGCCTTGTCCCGCGCGCGGCAGAGGCGGACGGCATCAGCTTTCCGCAGCTAGTGGACCGACTGATAGAGCTCGCGCTGGCCGACCGAGAGGGTCCTGATGCCAACCCGGGCCCATAGTCCAAGCCTGGGCGCCCTCGCCCATCCCAAGATCGGCATTGGCTGGGTGGCGGGCCTGCGATTGGCGGCCACATTGCTCCTCATGGCACTGGCCGTCGAGGTGGCGTACATCGCCTTCGCCTCTCCCCGCCTGGCCGTGCGGGAGATAACACTGATAGGGGATCCCCGCGTGTGCAGGCAGGCCGCCGCCGAAATCAGCTTGCCGGCGAACACGAACATCTTTCGCGCCCCGGCGCGCGTCCTCGCACGCCGGGCCGAGGCGCTGCCGCCGATACGGAGAGCCTATGTGTCCCGCCAGCTCCCCGGCCGGCTGGCGGTAACTATTGAGCGGCGAGAGGCCGCCGCGGTCATCAGGTACGCTCAGCACTCCCTGCTGGTCGATCCCGAGGGTGTCGTCTTCACCCTCGAGGACGAGTGGGGGTGGGGGCTGCCGGAGCTGATCGGTCTCCACCTGACAGAGGCGGATGCACGAAGTGCCGCCGCGCAAGCCGAGATCGCAGACATGCTGACAGTGCTGCGCCTTCTGGGCACAGACCCCAGGTTGCGCGTGACGCGCCTCGAATACGACGGGGAGAGAGACCTGGAGGTAACACTGTGCTCGGGCGCGAGGGTGCAACTCGGCGCCATAACAGAGCTCGAGGAGAAGGCGCGGCTGCTTGCCGCGGCGATAGATCAGCTCGGCGGCGACCGCATCGAATATGCGAATCTCAGCGACCCGCGAGCCGCCTACTGGCGGCCGCGGGATGGGCAGGTCCCCTCTGCCCCATGAGGTGAGGCGAATGGGCGCAGCCTGGAAAAGCGAGAAACGGTGGGTGCTGTCACTGACGCTTGTCTGCCTCGTTCTCGGCGGCCTACTGGCGGTACAGGTGCGAACGAGGGAGCTGCGCGGGGAAACACAGATCGGGCGACAGAGAAGCGCCCTGGTGGGGATGCTCACCACTAGTCAGGCACAACTGGGAAAGCAGACGGAGGAGATCGAGCGTTTGCGAACGCGCGTCGCCGAGTACGAGACTGAGGCAGCCAGCGAAACAGGGCTGTTGAGGCTGATGACCGAAGAGCTAAGCAACAGTCGCGTCGCGCTTGGCCTGCTTGCGGTGAAGGGGCCCGGGGTCGAGCTGGAGCTCGCCGATAGCACAATGCGAGGAACCGATGAGTTCGGGGCGCAGGAGCTCTACGTGCTCCACGACTTCGACCTCGTCCAGATTGCTAATGAGCTGCGGGCTGCGGGCGCGGAGGCCATCTCGCTCAATGGCCAGCGCCTCATCGCCGGAAGCGCTATCACTTGCTCGGCTCGGCTCATCAAGGTCGACGACGTGGCGATCTCCAGCCCGTTCGTGTTCCTCGCTATCGGGGAGAAGGACAACCTCATGTCCGCACTCAACATCCGGGACGGCGTCCTCGATCGGCTCCGGGTGATGGAGTTCCAGGTCAAGCTCACGCCGAAGGACGATGTCATCATCCCACCCGTCGCGATCGCCCCCAAGTACGTATATGCGCAGCCGGTGCCCCGGGAGGAACAGCCATGATCGCGCTGCCCCTAGTGGCCTTGCTCGTGGGCTTTTTCATCGTATATCCGTTCTCGCCCGCAATTGCGCCTGGGTGGACGGACTATCTCGCAATCGCTGTGGTTGCGGGATTCGACGCGCTGGTCGGCGCGCTGCGCTCTCGGCTCGAACATCGCTTCGACGAGGCCGTGTTCATCAGCGGGTTCTTCGCGAACATGCTGGTGGCGGCACTCCTCGCCTACTTTGGCGACAGGATTGGGGTGGACCTCTATCTCGCGGTCGTAGTCGCCCTCGGCATCCGCATCTTCACCAATATCGGGCGCGTCCGCGCCCTGTTGGTGACGGCCCGGTGGGAGGCGCGCCGCAGGAACGCCCCGGCGGCCTCGAACTAACACATCGTTGGGAGGAGAAAGGGAATTGGCGGGGGCTGAGACTCTGCTCGGGCTGGATATCGGCACCACCAAGGTGGCCGCTGTGATCGGAGGTCGTGGACCGCAGGTGCGACTGCTCGGCGCGGCCTCCGTGCCCTGCCATGGCCTCAAGCGCGGCATTGTAGTGGACGTGCCGGAGACCACGCAGGCGATTCGAGAGGCCGTCACCAAGGCCCAGCGCATGGTGGGGGTAGAGCTGGAAGCGGCCTGGGTTGGCATCACCGGGCAGCATATATCCTGTCTGAATGCTCGAGGCCAGATCCAACTGCCCCGAGCCCGGCGGCAGATCAGTTGGGACGATGTTGAACGAGACATGGCGGCGGCCGTGGACGCGGTCTCCATCCCACCCGACCGTCAGATGATCCACGCCATCTCGCGGGGCTTCAGCGTCGACGGCGAGCCCAGGATACGCAACCCCATGGGCCTCTCGGCCACTCGTCTTGCTGTCGAGACCCATATCGTCACCGCCTCCCGCAACCTGGTCGAGAACATCACCAAGTGCGTCGATCAGGCTGGCATCGGAGTGGCGGAACTGGTCGCAGAGCCGCTGGCGACGGCCGACGCCATCCTCACCGAGGAGGAGGAGGAACTCGGCGTGCTTCTCCTCGATGTCGGGGGCGGGACCACCGACCTCGCCCTCTTTCTGGAGGGGAGCATTGTCTTCACAGGCGCCGTCCCCGCTGGAGGCAACAACGTCACCCACGACCTCGCCGTGGCGCTCGGGGTCACTCACCCCGTTGCCGAACAGATAAAGCTCACTCACGGCTGCGCGCGAGCATCCCTGGTACCCGAAGAGGAGACGATCTCGTTGTCCGAAGAGGAGGAAAGCTCCACCAGTCGGCGCTTCGTCGCGGAGGTTATCGAGGCGAGGGTGCAGGAGATCTTCCGGCTGGCGGCACAGGAACTCGCCGCGCTGGGCGATCGTTGGCCCCCACCCAGCGGCGCCGTTCTGACCGGGGGTGGCAGCCTGCTCCCCTCGATTGCCCCGGTGGCCAGGGACACTCTGGGATGCCGCGCTCGCCTGGGCAGGCCGCGTGTGGTCTCTGGACCGACGGAGCTTCTGGAGAGCCCCGCCCTCGCCACCGGCGTCGGGCTGGTCTACTATGCCCACCGGGAGGCCGAGTCCCCCCGCGCCATGCCCAGGCGCGGCCTGCGAGTGCTGCCCGTTCTCGGGAGAGTGATCGCCTGGGTCCGAGATTTGTTCACCTCCTGAAGGCCTGGGGGCAGCGGAGACCATCTACAGTGCCGGCCGCATCCGACATCTCAGCTCCACGCATCGTGCTTACCGGCGGCGGGACCGGCGGACACGTCTATCCCGCCCTCGCGGTTGCCGCGGCACTACGTGAGCTTCAGCCACGGACCCAGCTCTTCTTCCTGGGCGGGGACCGTCTGGAGGCGCGGCTGGCGCCTGCGGCCGGGCTGCCCTTTCGGCGCATCTCCGTGCACGGGCTGGTCGGCCGCGGCCTTTCGCAGGCGCCACGCCGGGCCCGTGCTCTCGCCGAGCTCGCGCTTGGTCTACCGCTTCTCCAGAGTCTGGCCGCCCTCCGCAGGTTTCGTCCCCAACTAGTGATCGGAACTGGAGGCTATGTGTCCGGGCCTGTGCTCCTGGCCGCTCGCCTGCTCCGTTTTCCCTGCCTGGCATTGGAGGGCAACTGCGCTCCCGGGTGGACCACTTGCGCCGTCGCCAGGATGGTGGATGCCATTGCCGTCGCCCATCCCGAGATGGCTGAGTTCTTCGCCTGCCGGGTGCGGAGAGGCGCCCGCGTGGTCATCACCGGGCTCCCCGTACGCCAGCAGATCGTCACGCTCAGTCGAGAAACGGGCGCGGCCGCTCTGGGCCTGGACCCCGCGCTGACCACCGTGCTAGTGCTGGGGGGCAGTCTGGGGTCGCAGCGCATGAACGAAGCCTTGGTCGGCGCTCTCAACTTGCTTGGGCGCAGCCCGGCACGACTTGACGCTGTGCAGGTGCTCCACGTCACTGGCGAACGCTATGCCCAACCGAGCACACAGCGTGAGGGCGAGTCCCTTCCCCCCAGCTACCGATCCATCCCCTACTTAGGCAGCCAATACCCCGAATCATTGGCCGCAGCCGATCTGGTGATCTCGCGTGCCGGTGCGAGCACCCTGGCGGAGCTGACTGCCCGCGGCGTCCCGGCCGTGCTTATTCCCTGGTCAGGCGCGGCCGCCGGGGAACAGGACCTCAACGCCGCTCCCCTGGCGCGCGCCGGGGCTGCGATTGTGATCCCCGACCGAGAGCTGGGGGCCGGACGACTCGCCCGCACGCTCGACGAGTTGCTGGGGAACAAGGAGAAGCTCGAACGTATGGCGCGTGCCAGCCGAGCCCTGGGGAAGCCGCGGGCAGCGCGAGAGGTGGCTGCTCTTGCGCTTCAACTGGCGGAGAGACGGATACCCGCTTAGGCGGCTTCCGATGCTTTGAGCGGCGGAAGATCCGCGTAGGGCGCCAGGTAGGGCCGCCAGGTGGGATTGGCGGCCGCGGCCAGGAACTTCGTGTAGCTGATGTAGGGAATGAACTTCGGCCGCGAAGGACGGCGTCGCAGCCGCATCCCAACCTGGTCCGGCATCTCGTTACCCTTTTTGTTGTTGCACTTGGTGCAGCAGCACACGAGGTTCGACCAGTCCGTCCCCCCGCCTCGCTCCCGCGGCACGACATGGTCGATAGTAAGGGGAACGTGTCTCGCTCCGCAATACTGGCAGGTATGCTGATCCCGCGCGAAGATGCCCTTGCGAGAGACGCGCAGCACCGGCGTGGGCCGGCGCACATGCTGATTCAGCCGCACTACCGTGGGCATATCGATGCAGAGGTGCTCCGAACGAAAGACCTTGGAGTCGCTCTCCACGGTGTGCGCCCTTCCCAAACATAACATGCCGAGCGCTCGCCGCACGTTGGTCACATTCAGCGGCTGATAGTTGTTGTTGAGGACGAGAACCGCCTCCATCTTAAGTCCCTCTGTCACACGCTAACGCGCTGGCCCGCCAACGTGACGCACGCCAGCGGGCCACCGGAGCGACGACGCTCCTCCCCCGCGTACGACTGAGAAGCAGGCCGTCCTGACCAGCGCGTGCTGCAGCTGGTCCCTTCCGGTGCGCGTCCCTATCCGGCTGTGCTCACAGATCCACGTCATCCAGGCTCTCTCTGCGCCGTCTCTGTCCCGCAGGGCTGCCGGGCCGATCTCTCCGCTATTCGATCCTAATCGAACCAGTTGCCCCTTGTCAAGCGCGTCCCCGCGGCCCAGCCCGCCGTCCAGCGGGGTGTAGGCGACTTGAACCACGCCCTTGTTTACACTATAATGGCGCGGGCGGCATCAGCGCGGACCGCCTGTCGGGATCTAGGACAAGGGCAGCGCTGCCATGAGCAAAGGGAGCGCCATCATCCATAAGGGGAGCACTGCCATGGATAGAAGAAGCGCGCGAGGGCGGCTGGTCTGGGCGGTTGCGCTGGGGGCCGTGCTGGCGGGCAGCGCAGCGGGACTGGTGTGCGCGGCCGAGCGAGGGGAGATCGCGTCGCCGGTCCGTTCCCAGGCATCTGAGTCCTACACCGGCCTGGAGATCATCACGCCCGAGCCGGGCGCCAAGCTGCGGGGAGTGGCTCGAGTGGAGGTGGAGTGGCCCAATCCGCATGGGTATCTCATCTTTCGCGTTGACGACAAATTCGTGTATGCCACCACGCCACCCTTCGAGATGCGCTGGGACACGAGTAACGCCCCCGACGGCAAACACATGATTACGGTCGACGCCTACGATTCGTCGGCCAGATATGCGGGCACCAGCTCTATCACCGTGACCCTCGAGAACTCTATTCCGACCCCGCCGGAAGGTGTACTCCTCGCTGTTCGTTTCGACGACCATGACCTGCTTAGCCGCAGCATCTCGGCAAGAGGGGAACTCGAAGCACTGCGGGAGGGGGAAGTCCTGCCTCAAGGATTCGAGGTCCTCTCTGGCGAGTTCCGCGGCGAGCTGACCCAGTCTATTCTGGAGACGTTCTACGATGGTCCTTCCGCGCTCGTGCGAAACCGCCTGCGGACCGCCTCGCTGGTGGTGGCGGGTACGAGGCGCAACATGCCGGAGCTCGGCCTTTACGCCATCGTTCAGGTCTCCCCGCATGGACTGACGCTTCCTGAAGCTTCCGGCCCAGGCAAGCCACGACTCGGAGTCGGCGAGATCAGCTCGGGCTTTCCCGACTACCCCGTGCTGCCGGGAGATACCTGGCAGAAGCCACTGGGTGTAGTCTGCGACCTCTACAGCAGGCGAGCAATCTTCGTGCAGGCCAACCACACATTCGAAGGGCTCCGCTGGTTCCGCGGCCACGAGTGCGCTGTCGTCACCTCAAGCTACAGGGTGTCCGAACTGCCCATTCTCACGCAGTCGAGCCAGTATCTGGCCGCCGCGGGCGACCCCGGTGCTTCCTAGAACGTCGAACTCACCCAGATGGGAGGGCGCAGAGGTGGCATGGGGGGGCGTGGTCGCGGCGGAGCGCGGGGCGGCAGAATGGGAATGGGTCGCGGCGGCATGTCCGGGGGACAACGGGGGACGCGGGCACCGGGCGGGGCTGCTGGCAGGGCCCCGGGTCGAGCAACGGCCGGGGATCTGCAATCCGTCGGCTTGGTAGACCTAGCGGGAACTCGTCGCACGTATCTCACACGGGAGACCGGTCGAATACTGCATATCGAGGACACGATCCTGGGGAAGGTCGAATTTCGGGTGTCAGGGCTGCGCACAGCTTCCGCGGCCGGCGCGACGAGCTATGACCTGGCACTCACGGGAATGCGGGGCGGAGGCATGAGGGGCGGAGGCATGAGAGGCGGAGGCATGAGAGGTGGAGGCATGAGGGGTGGAGGCATGAGGGGTGGAGGCCGGCGCGGGGCCGCCAGCCAGACGCTCCCGGGGACGGGAGCCAGGCCGGGCGCGGGCCAAGCAGGAGCCCGGATTCCGCAGAGGCTCAACTACGGCTTTCAACTGACGACCGATCTTGTATCCGAGTAGCCGGCTCCGAAGCATTTAAGCATCTTTGCAGTCTATGTTGAAGGTCACTCCACCACGATGGCCGCGGCCGTCTGTAGGGCTGGCATTCCTATGCCAGCCACGGCGGGCGTGGGAACGCCCGGCCTGCAAGAGCATCTCGATGTTTGAGCGCGAAGATGTTTAGTTACAGGGGAACTAGCTGCGGCGGGAACACGTGCCGCTTGTCCACGCGCCAGCAGATAGACACGCCTCGAAGAGGCGCCTCCCGCTGAAATGAGCCTGCCTCGCGTGACAGAGGGCCCGGCGCCGAATCCCGCCAGCTCGATCCGCTCCCACGACGCCCGCCTGGGGAGCTTTGCGAATGCCGCCTACCACCGGATGAGGGCCGGGCGCCGGCGGCGAGGCTCGAAGCGCCGGATGAGCGCCCACCCGGCGATGAAACCCCCGATGTGAGCGAAGACCGCAACTCCGCCCTGTGCGCCGCCACCAGGCTGGAGGCTGTGCAGTATCTGCAGCAGGAACCACAACAACAGCACCAGGCTTGCCGGCAGCATCACTATCGTGACGAAGAAGAACAGGAACACCAAGCATCGCACCCTGGCGTAGGGGAACTTCACAAAATAGGCCCCCAGCACACCTGCAATCGCGCCACTAGCTCCCACCATCGGCACCGAGGAATGAACGCTCATGAGGATCTGAGCCGCTGCCGCGAGTGTGCCGCACACGAAGTAGAAGATCAGAAAGCGCACGTGCCCAAGTACATCCTCTACATTGTTGCCGAAGATCCACAAGTAGAGCATGTTGCCGCCTAGATGCAGCAGCCCCCCGTGCAGGAACATCGACGTGAAGATTGCGAGCCAGGCCGGCTGGAGCGGGCCGAACGGCATGCCAGCGCTGGATAGCTGATCGCGGGTGATGCGGCCCACGATGATGGCGGGTACGGCACCGTAGGTGTAGACGAAGATCCGATCTTCAGGGCTCGGGAGCAGCCACTGATGCAGGAAGATCACCACGTTGGCTGCGATTATGGTCACGACAACGATGGGGAACAAGCGAGTGGGATTATCGTCGCGGAACGGAATCATCTCTGCCTCGGCACAACATCCAGCCAATGGCGATTCTAGCATTCTGTGGGAGGCCGGTCAAACCGCTGCCATGAGGCACTGTGCTGATAGGCCGACGAATTGACAGCGCTCGGCTCTTGTTGGTAGAGTGGACGCGAGCCGTTAGCTCAGATGGCAGAGCACCGGACTTTTAATCCGGGTGTCCTGGGTTCGAATCCCAGACGGCTCATATGTTCTTGTGGGGAGGGCGTTCTGCTCCACCCCGCGGGCGCGCGATGGGCTGAAGGTTGCGCATTTGCGGAGCGGAAACTGAGGCGGAAGAGGCGGCAGACGCTGGCCGCGCGCAGGGAACGTGACTACAGAGCCTGACCAGACAACGCACATACGCGTTATCAAGCAGCATCGTGTCGTCGAGAGGACTCCCCGCGGCACCGTCGCGCGACTTCGACGGGCCCTGGGAACAGCCGGTGTGTATGCCATCGGCTACGGGAACGTCGGATCCTCGATCTACTACGCTCTCGGCATCGTTGCCGCCTATGCCCTCGGGGCCACCCCCATTGCCCTTGCGCTGGCGGGGGTGATCTTCATCTTCACCGCCATGACCTATGCCGAGGGCGTCTCCATGGTGCCCACTGCCGGCGGTTCCGTGGCCTTCGCCCGTCGCGCCTTCAACGACCTGTTCAGCTTCATTGCCGGGTGGGCGCTAACGCTCAACTACATCGTCACCACCGCCATCTCCGCCGTAGCCGCCGCCTTCTACCTCTCCTATTTCTGGCCGCCGCTCAAAGAGCAGCCTCTTATGGCAGCGCTGTGCGGCATAGTCATCACCTTCCTTCTGATGTTGCTCAACCTGCGGGGGGTGCGGGAGACTGCCCGCCTCAACATCGTTTTCGCGGCGGTAGACCTGGCGACACAGGTACTGCTTGTCATTCTCGGCATCACGCTGGTCCTGAGCGGCTGGCGGAATCTGCTTGCCTACCGCACCATGGGGCCCATGTATTGGCCGGATAGCAGCCAGCTCATTTTCGCAGTCGCGATCGCAATGGTGGCGTACGTAGGACTCGAATCCGCGGCACAGATGGCAGAGGAGACCAAGACCCCTACCCGCACGATGCCGCGGGCGCTATTCTGGTCCGTCATCACTGTGCTCTTCATGTTTGGCGCCCTCCCAATCGTGGC
>JAUVSA010000065.1 GCA_030597345.1 Bacillota bacterium | reverse complement strand
GGGGCTGGATAACCCCTATGCGTTCCTCCTCCCCGCGGTGCTGGTCTTCGGGATGTTCGCCCTGTATCCGATCCTGCGCTCGCTCTTTCTCAGCTTCTTCCACTACGAGTTCCTCCGGCCGGAGGAGATGGATTGGGTGGGGTGGGCCAACTACGCCGAGGTCTTCCGCGACGAACGGGTGACCGGCTGGCCCGGCATTGTTGCGCCAGAGAAGCCGCTATCTGTCTGGGAGATCGCGTTCTATCCATTTCTGGTAGTCTGGCTGACCATCAACGCGCCCGGCGGGGCGTTCTGGAACACGATCCGCTTCACTGTTATGTACGTGCCGGCCACCATCATGCTTCCCTTGGTTGTGGCGGTGTTGATCGCGCGCGCCGGCCGGCTGTCCACGCTCTTTCGCACGCTCAACTTCATCCCGATCGTGGTCTCGGTGGCGGTCGTGTCGATCATCTGGATGTGGATCTACCATCCAGAGTACGGCGTACTCAACACGCTCCTTCGCGGGCTCCTGGGGAGAGACGCGGGCTATAACTGGCTGTCTGATGCGAAGCTGGCGATGCCGGCGATTGTCGCAATGGCCGTATGGCACGGGCTGGGGTTCAACATGCTGCTGTATCTGGTGGGGATCCAGCGGATTCCCATTGAGCTGACGGAGGCGGCCCGGGTGGACGGGGCGACGGGCTGGAAGGCCTTCAGGCTGGTGACGCTGCCCCTGCTGAAGCCGACCATCTTGCTCGTGGGGTTGCTGGCAACCATCGGGGCGCTCAAGGTGTTTGGGCAGATGTTCATCATGACCCAGGGCGGGCCCGGGGACTCCACCCTTTCCATGGTTCTCTATCTCTACAATGTAGCGTTTCGGTATGGCAAGTTCCGGTTCGGCTATGCCTCTGCACTTGCGTGGATGCTCGCGGCCTTCATTCTCCTCGTGACGCTAGTGGCGTTTCGTCTGACCAGGGAGCGAGAGTGATCATATTGGACAAGCTCAAGCGGTACGGCAATAGCTCCCTTCTGTATCTCATACTCGCGGGCATCAGCATCGCCAGCGTGCTCCCGTTCGTCTGGATCATCCTCTCCTCTCTGAAGCCCCACGAAGAGCTCTACAGCAAGAGTCTCACATTCTTTCCCAAGAGCTACACTCTGGTCAACTACACCACCATGTTCGAGCGCATGGTGGGGTTCGGCTACTACTACCGGAACAGCCTCCTGGTATCGTTCGGCACCGTCATCCTCACTCTATTCGCGGGCAGCCTGGCCGCCTATGCGCTGTCGCGCTTTCGCTTCAGGGGCGACCAGGTGGTGTTTCTGGTGTTCCTCGCCACCATCATGGTCCCCGGTGAGGTGGGACTCATAGGCCAGTACGAGCTGCTAAGTGCCTATAAGCTGCTGAACACGCTGACCGGCCTCACGCTCAGCTACACGGCCTTCAACCTCGCGCTGACGATCTTCATCATGCGCAACGTGTTCGCCGCGGTCCCGCAGGAGATGCTGGACGCGGCGCGGGTGGATGGGTGCAGTTGGTGGGAGACCTTCTGGCAGATCATGATACCCATGGGGGCAAGTGGGCTGGCCGCGGCTGGGACGCTCGTCTTTCTGAACGCCTGGAATGAGTTCATCTTCGCGCTGACGATGAACAACTGGACCGACGAAGCGCGGACCCTGACGGTGGGAATACAGCTTCTCCAGGGGCAGTGGCAGCACTGGGACTACGGGGTGCTCTTCTCGTCAGTCATGCTCTCCTTCTTGCCGGTGATAGTGCTGTTCCTGTTGCTGCAGAAGACGTTCATGCGAGGCCTCACTGCGGGAGCGGTGAAGGGATAGGCCATGCAGAAGTGGATTGCGCTGGGCCTGCTGAGCTTGGCTCTCGTCGGGGCCGCGGCCGAGCGGCGGCTCAATGTGTATACTCCCCGGCGGGATGGGGTTGCCCGGGTGCGCGTGCTTGTCGCGGCCTGGCAGTACTCCGAGTTCCAAGGTCCCGATCGCGACCTCGCGCGCGCCATCCGTGCCTTCGAGGACCGCCACCCAGACATCGACATCGACCTCCGCATCATGCCGGAAGGAAACGAGATCACGCTCATGCTGCCTTGGCGGGCGGGGATGACGCCGTTCGATCTGCTGCTCCTCGTCCACAACATGTCCATCGTGCAGAACGTCGAGGGCGGCTTCCTGACACCGCTGGAGGAGTACTTGCAGCCAGAGCTCGAGGCGGGGCTGCTGGATGAATTCCTGCCGGGCTACCTGACAAGCTGCACGCTCGCCGACCCACGCACCGGCGAGGAGCATCTGTACGGCCTGCCCTTCATGGGGGAGATCCACGCCCTCAACTACCGGAGGGATGTGTTGGCCGAGAGTGGGATCTCAGAAGCCGAGCTGCCCGATACGTGGGAGGAGTTCGAAGGGCTTGCGCGCCGGCTCCGCGATCCGGCGCGCAAGCAGTATGGGATGACGTTCGACCTTTCCACGAGCTTCTTCACGCAGAACGACTACGTGCCCATGCTGGCGTCGCTCGCGGGGGATGTGGAGGACGAGAAGGGCCGCCTCGACGTGAGCAGTCCCGAGGCCGCGAGGACCTTCCGAACCCTGAAGCGCTGGTATGAGGAAGGGCTGATGCCGGCCGGCGCGCTCACTCCCTACCAGGCGGCGGACGACTTCCGCGCGAAGATCGCCGTCCTCTTTCCCAATTGGCAGTCACGCGGCTTCTGGGCGATCAAGGGGATGGAGGGCGGGGAGAAGCACATCGGAATCGGCCCCTGTCCTGGGAGCGCCGAGGCCGGTTCGTTGGTGGCCCACTACGTAGGGGTGATCCCAAAGGCATCCCCGGTGGCGCGGGAGGCGGCTCGGGTACTGCTGGAGGCCTTCTGCTTCGACCTGCAGCCGGGAGTGGCGAAGGCGGGCAAGATGTCCACCATCAAGTACATCTACGACCGCCAGAATCCGGAGTCGGCGCCGGGAGCAGCACCGCCGGAGATTGAGGGCCTGCGGAAGCTGGTGGACCCCGCCCACCAAGTGCCGGACTGGATGATGTCGCTGAGGCCCACGGTCGATAAGGGCTACTGCGTTCCGGATCCACTCACCTGGTACCGGGTCTCCGACATCGTGGGGATCGAGTTCCAGAAGTACCTGAGCGAGGACGTTTCAGCCGAAGAGGCACTCGCGCGGGCGAAGCGCCAGATAGACAAGCTGTACGAGTGAAAGCTCCGCTGGCGCTCTCGCCAGCGAGCGCCACCGGATTCGGTCAGTGCGTGGTCCACCCGCCGTCTACGTACAGAGCGCTCCCCGTCACGTACGAGCTCGCCTCAGAGGCAAGGAAGAGGGCGGCCCCCTTGAGTTCCGGTGTGTCCCCCATGCGGCCGAGCGGGATCTTCTTCAGGAACTCCTTGAGGTACTCGGGGTCCCTGAGAATGGGCCGGTTGATCTCGGTCTTGAAGACGCCTGGGCAGAGAGCGTTCACTGTGACGTTGTGGGGCGCGAGGTCGAGTGCCATCACGCGCGTGAGGCCCAGGATTCCGTGCTTGGATGCCGCATACGCAATCCGCGCGGCAATCGCAACCGTGCTGAGTATGGACCCGATGTTGATGATACGACCCCAGCGCTGCTCCTTCAGGTGAGGGGCGACAGCACGGGCGCACCGCATGGCACCCGCTAGATTCGTATCGAGTACTGCCTCCCAGTTCTCGTCGCTCACTTCGAGGATATCCTGGCGGATGTTGATCCCGGCATTGTTGACCAGGATGTGAATCCCGCCCAGCTCCTCTCGGGTCCGGGCGATGACGTCCTCCACGCTCGCTTGGTTTCGAACATCGAGGGGCAGCCCGAGGCAGCGGGCCCCGGTCTGACTGGTGATCTCGTCGGCTGCCTGCTCGGCGCGGCCCGCGTCGCGGCTGGTGACCACCACCGAGGCGCCGGCCTCCGCGAAGGCTTCTGAGATGGAGCGACCGATCCCGCGGTTGCCGCCGGTGACGAGGGCGGTTCGGCCGTCTAGTCTGAATAGGTCCAGCACGGACATCGGAAACTGTCTCCTGCACTTAGACTTGCGGCCGGCTTTCCCTGATGTGATCGATGGTTGGCTGGCGATATCTGTCGCAGAACTCGCAGCCTTCCCGGTCGCACAGCAGCAGGGCCGGCTCCTGGTAGATGCCCTTCACCACCACTTCCACCATTTCCTGCGACGGCATCCAGAGCGTGTCGGCTGCGCCGACCTTGCCTCGCCGGATGATGCCGGCCTGTCTCAGGAGGCGCTCGACTTTGGAGTCTCTGCGATAGAAGTCGCGGTCGCCGCTGGGCGACTTGGTCACATCGACGATCTGCGGCGTGTCCCCCGGCCCCTTGACGATGGCCTCCTCGACTTGGAGGTAGGGCAGGTCGAGCCAATCCTCAATCGCGTGCAGAGCCGTGTTACAGCAGAGATCGACACCGAGGAACAGGATCTTCGCCCCCCACTCCACGTATCGGCCATACGGACCATCCTTGCCGAAGGTGGACGTCTTATCGTGTCCGGCCACCAGCTCTTGCGCCCGGTGTCCGATGGCGGCGATGGAGTGGGTCGGGTGCGCGCTGCGATAGGCGTTCGGCCGGCGCCACAGCGTGTCGGTGATCTTGCCGACCCGGGATGGCGTCTCCCTCGGGTCAAAGGCGAACCTGGCCGGGCCGCCGTGTGCGAAACACCAGGTGAACGTCGGCACCACAATCAGGCCCTCGCCTCCAACTACTTCGAGGAAGGCGTCAATCACAGCGTCGGGGCCGCCCTCGACCCATCCCAGGCTCTTCAGGGAACTGTGGAGGAACACCACATCGCCTGGGCTCAGCCCGAGCTGGGACAGGTCCCTCGCTAGAGTCTCCTGCGTGACGGCGGGTCGATCTTGGGGCGGACTCATTCTCACTTCCTCGACGTTCATACGCGGCTGTTCTTCCGGTGCGGCGCGTGGCGGCCGCCTGCGTCAGGCCGCCTGATCGGGATGCCGTTTCGGCCCAGCGTGCAGCCAGATCACAATGCAGGGGTCATCTGTGTCTGATTCCAGGTGGTGGTTCTCTCCGGGCTCGACGATCATCACCTCGCCGGCTTGGATCGCCTGGTCGCCATGGTCGAAGTGCACGACGGCTTTCCCCTGGAGGATCACGAAGATCTCTCCATCCTCGTGGACGTGCCGGGGCTCGTCTTCGTGGGCGACGCGGCCTGGCTCGCTGAAGACGAGGCCCCCTGAGTAGATGAACATCCCGGGGACCAGGCCCCGGAAGATGTGGCCTTCGCCGCTCGCGGGCAGTTCTGCCAGTCGGCATACTCTCACAGTGATGGCTCCTTCCAGGATATATATGTGTCATGGATGCTAGGCACTGCCGCAGGATGTGTCAAGTGACGGCCTGCGGAGGCCCCGTCCGAGAAGGAAGCACGGGTCCGTCGGGCCAATATCGGATCTACGTCCGGTGTTCCGCGGCGATCGCCGCTGAGCCGGGCAAAGCGGCGTGATAGGAGATGGCAAGGATGGCGACGCAGGACTTCGGACTTATCGGACTGGCAGTGATGGGACAGAATCTGGCCCTGAACGTGGAGAGCAGGGGATTCTCTGTTGCCGTTTACAACAGAACGGCGAGCCGCACCCAGGAGTTCATGGATCGGCCGGCCCGCGGCAAGAACATCATCGGGACACGCTCGATTCCGGATTTCGTCGCCGCGCTGTCCCGCCCGCGCAAGATCATGCTGATGGTGAAGGCCGGCCAGCCGGTGGATGACTTTATCGAGCAGTTGGTTCCTCATCTCGAGAACGGTGATCTCATCATAGACGGTGGGAACTCGCACTTCCCCGACACCATCCGTCGCAGCAAGGCGATGGCCGAGAAGGGCATCCTCTACATCGGCACCGGCGTCTCGGGAGGCGAGGAGGGCGCTCTTCACGGGCCGAGCATCATGCCCGGTGGGCAGAGAGAGGCCTACGATCTGGTCGCGCCGATCCTCACCAAGATCGCTGCTCAGGTGGACGGCGAGCCGTGCTGCACCTACCTCGGGCCGGACGGAGCGGGTCACTACGTGAAGATGGTCCACAACGGCATCGAGTACGGCGACATGCAGCTCATCGCGGAGGCCTACTTCATGATGAAGCACGCCCTGGGCCTCGGCGCGCGAGAGCTGCACCAGGTCTTCGCCACCTGGAATGAGGGTGACCTCGACTCTTATCTCATCGAAATCACCCGAGACATCTTCGCCCGCACGGACGAGGAGACGGGAGAGCCGTTGGTCGAGATGATCCTGGATAGGGCCGGCCAGAAGGGCACGGGTAAGTGGACCTCCCAGAGCGCGCTCGACTTGGGTGTTGCCGCCCCTACCATTGCGGAGGCCGTCTTTGCTCGCTGCATGTCTGCAGTCAAAGAGGAGAGGGCTGCCGCTGCAAAGGTGCTCGGCAGCGCCGGCGCCGCCTATGAGGGCGACGCTGAGGAATTCATCGAGGCCATCCGGCAGGCGCTATACGCCTCCAAGATCTGCTCCTACGCGCAGGGCTTCGCTCTCATGAAGGAAGCCGGGAAGGAGTATGGCTGGGATCTGAAGTTCGGCGAGATCGCCAAGATCTGGCGAGGAGGCTGCATCATCCGCGCTCGTTTCCTGCACCACATCACCGAGGCCTATGAGCGAAACCCCGGGCTGGCCAATCTCATGCTCGACCCGTTCTTCCAGGAGGTGTTGGAGAGCGCGCAGGAGAAGTGGCGCCATGTCGTCGCGTCGGCAACTACCCTCGGGTACCCGGTGCCAGCCCTCAGCTCCGCGCTGGCTTATTTCGATTCCTATCGGCGCGAGCGCCTTCCGGCCAACCTGATCCAGGCGCAGCGCGACTACTTCGGCGCCCACACCTACGAACGCACGGACAAAGAGGGTGCTTTCCACACGGAGTGGACCAAGTAGGGGGGCTGCCCGTACTCGCCTCCGGCGGAGGCGACGGGGCATCACTCGCTGTCCGTCTTCGCTTCTGACATCCGTCCGCGGTTTGAGTGAACTGATATGGAACTGCCGAAAGAGACAACAGGCATCGGGTTGGAGCAGCGGCTGCTGACAGAGGCCGAGATTCGGCGAGCGGTGCTGCAGGGGCTCCAAGAGCTGTACGTTGCCGGACGCCGCGTGCTGGTCATCATCCCGGATCACACGCGCAGCGCGCCGCTCGGCCTCCTCTTCCGGCTGATCTATGAGGGCCTCGCCCCGAGGGTGAAGAAGCTGGACTATCTGATCGCGCTGGGCACGCATCCGCCGATGTCAGAGGAGATGATCCATCGGCGCGTCGAGATCACCCGGCGGGAGCACCGCCGGCGGTTCTCCAAGGTCCGCTTCTTCAATCACATGTGGAACGACCCCGACGCATTGACCGAGATCGGGCGGCTGAGCGCGGAGGAGATTCGCGAGATCACCGATGGACGATTCGAGACGGAGATCGCCATCACGGTCAATCGCATGATCTTCGATTACGATCTGCTGCTCATCGTGGGGCCGGTCTTCCCGCACGAAGTGGTCGGCTTCTCCGGCGGGAACAAGTACCTCTTCCCCGGAATCGCGGGGCATCGAATCATAGATTTCTTCCACTGGCTGGGCGCGGTTATCACGAATCCGGTGATCATCGGCAACAAGTGGACCCCCGTTCGCAGGGTGGTGGACCGGGCGGCCGCCATGGTGAAGGTGCCGCGGTTCGCCCTCTCGCTCGTGGTGAAGGACGAAGGGCTGGCGGGGATCTACTTCGGCAGCCCGGAGGAGTCTTGGTCTCAAGCGGCCGATCTCTCCCGGAAGCTCCATATCGCTTACAAGGAAAGACCCTTCCACACCGTGCTCTCCTGCGCTCCCGAGATGTACGACGACATCTGGACCGCGGGCAAGTGCATGTACAAGCTGGAGCCCGTGGTGGCAGATGGCGGTACTCTCATCATCTACGCGCCCCATGTGACGCGGATCTCCGCCACCCATGGCGCGATCATCGAGGAGGTTGGGTACCACACCCGCGACTTCTTCCTGAAGCAGTGGGACAAGTTCAAACAGTACCCCTGGGGCGTGCTCGCGCACTCGACACACGTCAAGGGTATCGGGACCTATGAGAACGGAATTGAGAAGCCCCGCGTGAACGTGGTGCTGGCCACGCAGATTCCCCGCGACGTTTGCGAGAAGATCAACCTGGGCTACCTCGACCCTGACAGCATTCGCCCCGAGGAGTACGCAGACCGCGAGCAGGAAGGCGTCCTGTGCGTTCCGAAGGCGGGAGAGACGCTCTTTCGCTTGAAAGACGCGCCACCCGAGCTGGGCGGCAAGGCCTGAAGCAGGACGCGAGCTCCACTGGGCTGACGAGAGGATCCTTCGAATGGTCTCATCTCTGCTGGCAAGTCGCGAGATCACGGCTCCGCTCCCGCGCGATACGGCCGAGCGATTGGCACTCCAGCTCGGAGAAGCAACGGGATGGCGTGCCTACCCGACATCTCTCGTGGCCGCCCGCGGCGTCCTCTTCTTCCTCGGCCGCCGCGGGAGGGAAAAGCGGCTCTGCCTCCTGTGGGAAGGAAACGCGGAGCCCGATCTGGCGGCCGACTTCTGCGGGGAGCGCCTGACGGCTCAGATCGGCGGCATCAAGCTCGCCGGCCAGGCGGGCTATCTCGACCACACCAATGCGGTCGCTCTTCGGAAGCATCTCGACTTCCTCCAGCCGCAGATGATCGGCGTGGCGCCGACCATCGGCACCGGCGACCGCCTCGGGCTGGCGACCCCGGCACACGTGCGGGCCGTCCGCGGCAGCGGCCTTCGTCCCGTCTTCGCTCAGCAGTCCATCCGGGAGATGACGCGAACCGGCCGCACTCCTGAGGAAGTCATGGATACGGCGACGTTCGGCGTTTTCGAGGAGGGATACCGGGACGGCTTCGGCGCGGACGCGGACCACCTCAAGAGCACGGAAGACATAGACCGGACGGTCGCCGCCGGCTTCACCATGTTCACCATTGACCCCGGCAACCACGTTGACAACGAGGCCCAAACCGACGATCTGGCACGCCTGAAAGAGAAGTTCGGATCCCTTCCCTGGCCTGCGCTCGAAACCACGGCCGATGAGTTGCACGAGGCGTACTCAGCACAGAGCATAAGGCTGCCGGACGACTCGGCCGTGTCCTTCGACGAAGAGATACTGCTGCGGGCGGCGGTCAAGTACGGCCGCTCGCTGGCGCATACCGCGGCGATGTATCGACACCTCAGGGATAGGATGGCCGAGCGACCTTTCGAACTAGAGATGTCTGTGGACGAAACGGCGACCCCAACCTCGGTGGCCGAGCACGTCTTCGTCGCGGGCGAGCTGAAGCGCCTGGGTGTGAAATGGGTCGGCATCGCGCCAAGATTCGTCGGAGGGTTCGAGAAAGGCGTGGACTACATCGGC
>JAUVSA010000044.1 GCA_030597345.1 Bacillota bacterium | reverse complement strand
GAGTGGGACGACGCCATCGCCGCAGAGAAGCAGATCACCATCGTCGTCCAGGTCAACGGCAGGCTCCGCGACCGTCTGACTGTGGCGCCGGGCACGCCCAACAGCGACCTGGAGAAGCAGGCCCTGGATGCCCCGAAGATACAGGCTCATCTCGAGGGCAAATCGGTCCGCCAAGTCATAGTCGTCCCCGACAGGCTCGTGAACATCGTGGCCAAGTAACACACCCGACCCACCCAAGAGGCGAAGAAGATATTCTACCTATCTCGTTCCGAGCAGATCGCACTCTTCTGCCTCCTCGCCCTGCTCCTTGCCGGGGCAGGGGTTCTCACCTACGCTCGCGGACAGCGTTCCGCCCGCGCCGCCCAGGACCAGCCCATCTTCCTCCCCGCTCCACACGAAACCGAACACCTCGGAGAGACAGCGGTCTCCGTCTCCGGCGCGGCGTCCCAGCCGGGAGTCCATCCGCCCGTTCCTGGCTCCGCTGCCTCCTCCACTCGCCCGGCGGGTCGGATCTCCCTGAACACCGCGACCGCGGCAGAGCTTGAATCTCTCCCAGGCATCGGCCGCGTCTTTGCCCAGCGCATCATAGCCTACCGCGAGCGGAAGATGCGCGAGGAGGGTCGCGGCTTTCGCAGCGTCGACGAGCTCCTCAACATTCCCGGCATCGGGCCCAAGCGCTTCGCAGCGCTCCATGACCTGGTGGTCCCCTGAGCCCATCATCCCGCATTGGGCCGATATTGCTACGTTCCTGTGAACAGATCGGTAGGCGCTGGTCTCCACAACACGGTATCATCAATATAGACACCTGCTGAGATGGGTTCTGGGGGGCTGTCTGGAGGGACAGCTCACGAAGTGACTGGCGAAAGAGCGGGGAAAGAGCTCGGCGACACTGCCGAGCTAGTGCTGGCCGGCGTAGACCAGGTGATCGAAGGCTGGCTCGAGGACCTCTCGGATTCTGGCAATGGCTTGCTGGAAACCCACGGGACGTCGCGCCTGCGCCGCCTCCTCAAACGATCGATCTCCCAGAAGCCACCCCGATCTGATTGGGACGGGTCATTCTCTCACTCTTCCCCCTCTGATCTTGAAGCGGCCGCGCGTGCCCTGCGACAGAGAGTGTCGCGCGCGCTTCCCCCGGACAAGCAGTCCGGCCGCTCCCGTCGCGCCCTCCTCGCCGCCGCCCGCTCCCTCGCCGCCGCGCACGCCAAACCGGCCTCACCACCCCAGGAACCTTTGCCCTCCGAACTCACCGGCATCGTCTCCCGGGCCGCACTCGCCCTCCAGAAGGCCACCACCCCATCAGGGGTCACCCGCGCCATCCTCGACGCTGCCCTTCACGTCTGTCGAGCCACCGGCGCAGTCTGGTGGAAGCAGCAAGAGTCGACTCACCTGTCCGCACACAAAACACGCGGCCTCCGGCTGGCCGGACGCGCCCGCACCATTCGCATAGACCCGAATCTCTGGCAGGCCGCTTCACACGGCGGCCGCGTCGTCGCCCTTTCCCCCGAGGACCCAAACCACGCCTCCCTTCTCGAGACCGTCGGCGCCGAACGCGCGCTTCTCCTCCGCGCCCGCGCCGGTGATGACTGGGTCGGCGCCCTCACCGTCCACGACGGAAACTTCGGTCCAGAGCGCGTCGACCTGCTCGCCGTGCTCACCCAGCAGGCAGGCCTCGCCTTACACGCCCTCGCTCTCCGCGCCGAATCTGCTCAGCTCGCAGGCGGCCAGCTGCAAGCTGCCGCCGAGCTTGACTCCGCCCTCTCCTCCGCGGTCGGCGCGCAGGAGCTGCTCCATTCGATCTGCCGCTCCGCGGCCCGCCTCCTCCGCGTAGAATGCTGCCTTCTCTTCCTCGCCGAACCCGGCGACACCATCTCCCTGCGCGCCAGCGAGTGTCCAGGCAAAGTCTGCCGGCGGCTCTCCCAGGACTCCCTGCTGGAGTTGGCCGAGCGCGCGCGCACCCAGCCGAAGGGACAACCCCTCTGGCGCAGCGGCCGCCGTCTTCCCGTTCCCGGCGGCCGCCCCATCGAGGCCGCTGGAGTCAAGAGCCTTCTCGGGCTCTCCATCAGCCTCCGCGGAGAACCTTTGGGGGCTCTCCTCTTGCTCAGCCCAAGGGCAAAGGCCTTCACCGCCGCCCGCCGCGAGCTCATGATCTCTTTCGTCGCTCAGGCCGCCACCGCCATCGAGAACCTCCAGCTCGTGGAGGACATGCAGCGGCGCCTCCTCGAGATGGCCGACCTCACCTGGGTCAGCTCCCGCATCTCTTCCACCCTCGACGCACACAGCATCGCAGCCACCGTCGCGCAGGCCGCTGCCAAAGCCCTCGACGTTCCGCACCTCGCCCTCTTCTTCGCCACCCCGGACGGAGAGTGTGAGCCCGTCCCCGGCGGCCAGCTCGGCCTGTCGGAAGAGAAAGACCGCCCCCTCCCCGCCACCGACCACCTCGGCGCCGAGGCCCTCATCACCGGCACTCCCCAGACAGTCGCCGACGCCGAGCAGGAAGGCCGCCAGGACGACGCGCTCATCCAATGGATGGAGGCGCGATCCCTAGTCTGTCTCCCCATGACCGCACCCCAGGGCCTCCGCGGACTCTTCGTCGTCGCCGATCGGCGGCGACGTGTCTTCACCTCCCACGAGGTCGCCGTCCTCTCCGCCTACACCAACCAGACCGCCCTCGCCCTCCAGAGCGCCCTCCTCCACCAGGACGTGGTGCGCCACCTCAATCAGCTATCCCAGCTCTTCCAGGTATCCCAAGCCCTCGCCGGCTCCCTCGAACTCACCGACGTCCTCGACACCGTTCTCACCTCGGCCGCGGACACACTCGGCGCCTCCTCAGGTTCGGTTAGCCTCCTGGACCCGGGCGCCAACGAGCTGGTCATGAAGGCCGCCCGCGGTATGCCCGACGACATCCTCCATCTCCGGATCAAGCTCGGCGAAGGCCTCGCCGGCCGCGCCGCGCAGAGCGGCCGGACCCTCACCAGCGCCGACTTGAGCCGTGACGGCCGGCTCTCCCAATCCCTCCGGCCCTGGGCTCGCGAAACCGGCGCCGGCCCCGCCATCGCCGCCCCCCTCATCGCGCGCGGTAGCACCGTCGGCGTGCTCTCCCTCGTTCGTCAGTCCTCCCGCCCCTTCACCGAGGACGACAGACAGCTAGTCACCTCCCTCGCCAACAGCACCGCCCTCGCCATCGATAATGCCCGCCTCTACGAAGAGGCGCGCGAGCGCGCCCAGTTCCTCACCGCCATGATGAGCGAAACCAGCCACCGCGTCCGCAACACCCTCCAGGCCATCGCGGGGCTCCTTCAGATGGCAATCGACCACCCCGATGAGCGCTCCAGAGAGGACGCCCTCAAGCGCGGCATCGCGCGCATCCAGAGCGTCGCCGTCGTACACGAAATGCTGCGCGCCCGCGAGCTCCAGTTCGTAGACATGAAGCGGGCGGCGGGCCGCATCGCACAGCTCACCTGCGAGAGCCTCGGTGGCGACCACACTGTCCAGACGCGCGTCTCCGGCGCCCGCGTCATGCTCCCCTCCCAGCGCGCCATCAGCCTGGCAATGATCCTCGGCGAGCTCACCGACAACGCCCTCCGCCATGGCCTCGCCCAACGCAGCGACGGTCAGGTTACCATCAGCCTCGCAGAGGGCGGCGGCGACGTCATCGTCGAGGTCCGCGACAACGGCCCCGGCCTCCACCAGGACTTCGACCTCGACACCATGTCCGGCCTCGGGCTCAAAGTCGTCCGCGGACTCGTCGAGGAAGAGCTGGGAGGCACCCTCGAGTTCGAAACAAAGCACGGCCTCACCGTGCGCGCCAGATTCCCCAAACAGCCCTAGCCCCTCGGAAGGAACCGATTCCAACACGCCGAACCAACCCCCGCGCGTGGCGGCCGCGGGTCCTGCCGCACGCGTAAATGACGGACACGGAGGTGACATGATGGTCAAGTTGGCATCGTCTCTGGTCGTACTCGCGCTGCTGGGAATCCTGCTCGCCATCGCTGCGCCGCCGGCATCGGCCGCAGAATACACCAACGTCGCCAGCCTCGAGCCATGGGCCGTGGAGACCAACTACATGTCTCTCGCCGGGTACCTCCGCTGGATGACCTGCACAGATCAGGGTGTATGGCTCTCCATGGCAGAGGCAAAGCGCATCGTCGCTGGGCAACTCGAGCAGCGGTGAGCCCGCGGCCTCCTACGGCACCTTCGAAGCCGAGCCTCCGGGCTCGGCTTCGAGTTGCTTCCGTACTTCAGAGGCTGTCTCACAAACCCCAGAATGCCTGGCCTCTAGGTCCTGTTCTGTAGGGCGGGGTTTCTGTGCCCCGCCAGGTGTCATTCTGAGCGAAGCGAAGAATGTGTTCCAGTCTCGCGAGGCTGTCAGCGCAATTGTGAGACAGCCACTTCACTGCCGAGGCCGTGGCAACCCCCTTCCAGTTGCTTCGGTACTTCAGTGCCGAAGCCGTGGCATCATAGTGCGTTCCTTCTTGTTCGCGCTGGCTTTTGCCCTCCCCCTCGCCGCGCTGCCGGCCGTCGCAGACGCCTCACCCCTCACCTGCAACCCCCTTGGTAACCCCCTTCCCCTCATCGGCGCCAACCTCGACCCCGCCTCCCTTACCCCGGAGGCCCAATCCGCAGAGCTCGCGCGCCTCGCCGAAATCGGCGCCACCAGCATACGCCTCCTCCTCGACTGGAACCGCGTCGAGCCCCAACCAGGCAACTTCACCTGGGCCGCCTACGACTCCCTCGTCGACGCCGCCCTCGCCCAGGGCCTCGACGTGGTTCTCGTCCTCGGCCCCTGTGCCGAATGGGCGGTAGACCCCGCCTGGAATGTCCCGCCCGATCGGCGCGCCTACTCCATCCCCCGGTCGCTCGATCTCTGGGAGCGATATGTCAGCCGCGCAGTATCCCACTTCCGCACCCGCGTCCACTCCTGGCAGGTGCGCAGACACCCCAACGTCCACTACTTCCGCGGCGCCCGCAGCGAATACATCCTCCTCCTCCGCGCCGCCGCTCACCAGATTCGGACCCACGACCCACACGCGCTCATCATCGTCCCCGAGCCCGGCAGCCTCGGCCTCGCGACCCTCGATCAGCTCCTCCACTCCCCCGCCTCCGACGACTGCGACATCCTCGGCCTCTACCTGCCGGCCAAGGAGCGATCCTTCTCCGATGCAGCCCTCGCCTGGGCCGTCCTTGCCCACGAGGTCCTCGCCGGCAGCGAGGCTCTCGCCGGCCCTGACCTCCCGCATAGACAGCCCATCTGGATCCTCGGCCCCGACGCTCCCACCCCCGAACCTCACCTCCTCGCGCACTACCTGCTTGCCGCCGCTTTCGGAGCCGACCGCTGCTATCTCCCCGCAAACGCCCTCCGCGCAGATTGGCTCTGCCCTCTCTCAAATCTCCGCTATCTCGGCTTCCTCCACCTCGGCCCGGAGCTGTGGGCACTCGCCTTCGAGGATGCCGCGGGCAGCGTAGTCGCCGCCTGGACCAGCGACGAGTGCGAGGTTCTCGCCGCCGCCATTGCTCCCATTTCCGACCCCGACCTCGTCCGCCAGGCCGCCCTCCTCGGAGACCCCGCCGGCACGGCCATCGTCAGCCGACCGGGCGACGCCTCCCCCGGCGATTCCATCACCCTCCGCCTCGGTCCCCGTCCCGCCCTCATCCGCGGACTCGCCGCCGGCGCGGCCAGCCCAGGCGCTCCCACTCGCCGCGATGTCCTCGCCGCTCGGCCCGGCCCCGACCTCCAGCGCCTGCCCCTTGCCTACGCCGACTACGCCATGGACCTGCTCCCCGAGTTCGGCCTCTACAACCGCTCTCTACGTGACCTCCCCGGCGGCGCCATCTCAGAAGAACTGCGCGTCGGCCGGCCGTGCCTGCGCACCCACATGACATCCCGCAAGGGAGAGGAGAAGCTCGACAACCCGTACCTCTACTTCGACGTAGACGACACCTGGCTCTACTTCGACCGCGCGGGAACCCGGGTCGCCATAACCGTGGAGTGTGAGGGATCATTCCGAGGCCAGAAGAAGCTCGGCTTCAACATCATGTACGACGCCACCACCGGATATCGCTTCACTCCCTGGCAGTGGGTCGATCCCGGCTACCGTTGGCGCCGCCACCGCATCGAGCTCGACGATGTCAGCTTCGCCAACCGCGACGGCTACGACTTCCGCATCAACGTCAAGGGCAGCAAGCAGGACCTCTGGGTCGCAGCCGTGACCATCGAGAAGCTCCCCCCGCCCTCCCCTTAGAGACTCTAACAGAACCTCTTGCCTCGGCTTCGAGAGCGCCTGGTCCCGGCTTCTGCAAAGAGCGCCGGCAGTCTTGACAGGCGCTCTTAGTCGCCGACCTCTCCCGCCGCCGCGCTGGACGCCCCCGGCCCATGCAGCAGCGCCGTCAGATTGATGCCGGGTGACACCGGGTTCACCACCTCGGCCTCATCCGACCCGCCCGCCGCTTCTCGCAGCGGTGCCTCCCCCTCGATGATACGCGCCGTCCCGTTCTCGAGCTCCACCCGCCGAGTCATCGGGTTCTCGGGCGCCGCCGGGTTGGGCCGAGTCACCACCACCAGGCTCCCATCCCCAACTCGAAGCAATGACCCCCACGGATAGGGCCCCAGCAGCTCCACGAACCCCTGCATCAGCCGCGGCTCCAGCCGGCCTTCGTATTCTGCCTGCATCAGCTCCACCGCCGCCCGCGGCGGCAGCGGCGGACGATACGGCCGCGCGGTCGTCAGTGCGTCGTAGATGTCCGCCACGCTCGTCATCAGGCTGTACAGGTTTAGCTCGCGACCGCGCCGCAGCTTCGGATATCCGCTGTGGTCCATATGCACGTGGTGCTCGAAGGCCACCACCGACGCCACCGCCGGCGCCTGAGACTCCTCAGCCAGCACCAGCGCCCCGTCCACCGGGTGTCGGCTCATTGTCGCGAATTCTCGGTCGTCCAAGGGACCTGGCTTGCGCAAGATGGACAGCGGAACGAATATCTTCCCCACATCGTGCAGCAGTGTGGCTGCCCCCAGCTCCTCCAGACTCCCCCGCGATAGCCCCAGCTTTCGCCCCAGCTCCACCGCCAGAATGCAGACGTGCAGTGCATGGATGAACGTATACTCGTCCATCCCCTTCATCGAATTCAGGTTGTGCACGATCGACCGATCGCCCATCACGTCGTCCACGATATCCCGCACGCTCGTCCGGACGCTCCCCACATCCATCGGCCGCGCCGTCCGCACCTCCGCCGCCGCACCCCTCAGCACATCCAGCGCCGTCGTGTACACCCACCGCCAGGCCTCGGGAATCTCCGCAGCGCCTCCCCCCTCTCCGCCTCCCCCCTTGTCTGACGCAAGACGCTCGATCACAATCCCCCGCACGCCTCGGGACGCCAGCGCCTCCGCCACCCCGCCCGCGGCATTCACCTCCCCCGGATCCGTCGCCAGCACCTCCACGAGATGCGAGACCTCCTCCGCCGTCACCCCCCGCCGGAAGACTATCGCCTCCACACCCCGACGATGACACGCGCCCACCAGATTCCCTATCGACCTCTGTGGGTTCAAGATCGGCGTCTGCTGAAGAACCACGTACCCATCGACGAACTTGATGGCGAACCTGTCCTCCTCCTCCAGCAGTTTCCCCAGACCCTCCACCGCCCTGCTCACCTCATCCCCCACCACCGGGTGCGTCACCTCGTAGAAGCTGACGTTCTTCATCGCCCGCGCCACCGCCGCCGCCGCTTCCTCGGCGACCTCGCGCTTCCCCGCTTCGACTGTGCCCTTCACCTCAACGGACATCCCTTGACCTCTTTCGCACTCCCCTGTCCCACAGCTCCAGCCGGAACAGCGCCTCCCGACATGCCGCCCGCACCGTTGGACTGACCCGCCGACACCCCAACCTCAGCGCCTCCTCTACGTCCGGCCCACCCATCCTTGCCAATACCTCCGCCGCCGCCACCTTCGGCCTCGGGCTGCCAAACACAGACAGAACCCCGCCCCCGAGCAGCACCTCGCACAGCGCGGGCACCGCCCTACCGTCCCCGATCTCTCCGAGCGCACGCACCGCCGCCTCCTTCAGCGCTGCCCCCTCCCCGAAGTTCCCTGCCCCGCACACCAGATCGCACAGCGCCGACACTCCATCCCGCGCCCTCAGCTCTCCCAGCGCCGTCACCGCCGCGTGCCGCACTGCCTCCGACCCGTCCGACACCAACTTCGCCAGCACCCCGCCGAACCTCCGCCCTCTCGTCTCTCGCACCAGTCGGATCACCTCCAGCCGATCCGCCGCCCCCATACGATCGACCAACGCACCTAGTTGCTCGGCCGCTCGCGCCTCGGAGTTCTCCACCACCAGCCTCATCATCCGGCCCAGCGACTTCTTGGTAGCATGCGCCAGCACCTGATCGAGCCCCACCAGTCCCTGACTGTCCGCCTCGATCAGCGCTCGCAGTGCCGCCTCCAGATCCCCCTCCTCGCTCGCCTCCGCGATCCTCACCAGGCCCACCATCCCGTGCTCGCCCAGACCTCCCAGCGCCCTGAGTATCCGCCTGCGCGTCTCTCTCTCCACCCCGACAGATGCCTCCACCAGGCACGACACTATCTGCTCTCTCCCGGTCGAGGCAAGTCCCTCTGCCGCCATCTCTCGCCGCGCTGCCGCCAGACCGCTCTCTGCCGAGGCCGCCTCCTCCAGCCCCGAAAGCGCCTCCAGCAGCCCCTCCGGCTCCCCCCGCTCGGCAGACTCTGCCGCAGCCCCGCCCAGCAGCCTGACCACCAGCCCAAACTGCCTCTCGCTCAGCTCCGCCCACAGCGAGTCCGCCAGCAGTGCGGTGCGCGACTGCCGCACCGCTCCTTCCTCCGTAGTCGCCATCAGATCGCTCAGCGATTCGCTCGGCGCCCACACCACCTCCTCCGGGGAGGTCTCCTCGACTCTCTCCCGCGCCGGCGCCTCCTCTGGCTCTCGCGGCCCTTCCGAGATAAGCGTCCCCACCACGTTCTGATAAACGTCTTCGGAGACCCCTCTCGCCGTCGCCTCCTCGTGCAGCATCTCCTCCATCTCGCGACGTCGCGCGACATCTGACATGATCCGCGCGAGCGCCAGGCGCAGCCCCTCCGAGCGCCCCTCGCGGAGGGAGTCGGGATGGTCCAGCACCATCGACACGCACTGCCCCAGATCGATCTTCTCCACGACCATCGCGAGCATGTCGACAGCGCCCGGGGAATCCCCTCCGGGGGACCGCAGAATGCGTGATCTCATCTCCGGACTCAGCGCCGTGACGTGCCGCACCATCTCCTCTCGCCACGCCTCCCACTCCTCCTCCCCCGCGGTGAAACTCGCCTCCCCCGCAGCCTGGACGATGCGCGTCACCCCCTCCGCCACCGCCACCTCCACGGGCTGATCCCCGATCCCGCCCTCTCCCTCCGGCAGCAGCCTCTGTGACCCCCCGGGTCCGCCGCTCCCCTCCATCTTCCTCAGCTCCCCCAGGCAGGACCCAACCATCGCCCCCAGCGCGCCCGTCTCCTCCGTTTCGACCGCCCGCCTCACCCGCCGCCACGTCACCTCCGAAGCCGGCAGTGCGCTCGCGAAATCGATCTCCTCGAGACGAATGCTCCCCCCGACCCCGGCCGCAAAGTCCAGCAGGCACTCCCCTCGAGAAGCCGAGTCTCCCGGCTCTTCCGCGAGCAGCAGGAGCAGGCGCGCCAGCTCCGCCGGCTGTACCGAGGGGCTGATCTCCAACCCGGCGATCAGCCACCTCCTCAGCGCTCCGTGAAAGCGCGCTGCGTTCCCATCCCGCAGCTCCAGAAGCTGGCCGTTCCAGACCAGCCCCTCTTCCTGCGTGCGAATCTCCAGTGCGCCCCGCGCCGCCTCCCCCGCCACCGCCGCGCGCGCCTGCCCCAGCGCCCCTATCGCGATAGGGTGCTCGGGGCCATACAGTGCCACCTGACGCGCCGCATGCGCGAGCGCGTCGAGGGTGGAGAGCCCTCCCTGGCTGGAGGTCGCGGACTCCGACGTCCGCGCCGTGGCGCCGCTGCTCATCACTCTCGCCTACTGGCCTATCTCTCTCGCCTACCGGCCTATCGGATCAGCTTTCTGCTGCTTCCCTTTACACTGCCTTTGTTCCACACAACCAGCCCGGGAAACGCAGTCACAATCACCCCCAACCCGCGAAAAGGCCCGCCGAACGGCGGGCCCTGTCCTGCACGTCTCGTTTCTGTCCGTTTCGGTTGCTTCGGTACTTCAGTGCCGAAGCTCCCTAACTTCGATCAGCACTAGTTCGTCGTCCGCGGTCTCCCCGTCTGGTCGTACGCGCCCCCAATCCCTCCCTTGGCCTCTCCCGCCACTCGCCCCACGATGTCCAGCCGCCCCTCTGCCCCCCCGGCCGTCAGCGTGCTCTGGTGCCGATACTCGGCCCGCGCCACCTTCTCCTCCCCGACATAGCCGTCCAGATACAGGTCCCGGCCCGGACGCTCACGCACCAGCTCCTCCATCACTTGCCGCGCCGCCGAGCGGATCTTCTCCCTGTCTTCATCGCCCGCCACGATGACATTCCCCTCTTCGTCCCGGGCCGTCCTGATGCTCGATCCAAACCCGATCCGCGCCCTGTCTCCGGTCACGTACCCGGCATTCATCACTAACCCTGACTGCCACAGCGGCAGCGCCCGCAGCCGCGTCCGCAGCCGCTGCTCCGCCTCATGCCCCGGATGCGGGTTGAGAACATACCGGCCCGCCAAGATCGCCACCACCGCCACCACCGCCACTGCCACCACCGCCAGCACCAATCCACCACTGCGCCGCCCGCTCTCGCTCGGCTCTGCCGTCGCCGAGGCCGGCACCACGTTCATCGACAAATCTTCGTATCCCAGCCCCTCCCGCTTCTCGTCTTCCTCGCCCTCTCGGGACTCTTCGTCTGCCATCTGATTCTCCTGACCCCGCCTCT
>JAUVSA010000069.1 GCA_030597345.1 Bacillota bacterium | reverse complement strand
GGCGGAGAGCCGCTGTACGACCTTCCCGGTACGGGGGTTGACGAGGTCGTACTCGGCTTCGGCTTCGAGTGCCCGCATGAAGTCCTCGGTGAGCCCGACGGAGACATTGAAGTTGGTGAGGACTGAGGTATCGCGCTTGGCAGTGATGAACTCAAGGATGTCAGGGTGATCGACCCGCAAGATGGCCATGTTGGCGCCGCGGCGGGTGCCGCCCTGCTTGACGGCCTCGGTGGCGGCGTTGAAAACCCTCATGAAAGAAACGGGGCCGGAGGCGCCGCCGCCGGTGGTGCGGACGATGTCTCCCTTGGGCCGGAGACGGGAGAAAGAGAAACCAGTGCCGCCGCCTGACTGATGGATGAGAGCGGTGTTCTTGATGGTCTCGAAGATGGATTCCATGGAGTCTTCGACGGGAAGCACAAAGCAAGCGGAGAGCTGCTGGAGCTCTCGTCCGGCGTTCATGAGGGGGGGAGAGTTGGGGAGAAACTCCAGGTGGGCGATGAGGCGGTAGAACTCGCGCGCCTCAGCTTCCACATCGGCCCCCAGGTCGTAGCGCTTGCTGGCGGAGGCGACGTCCTGGGCGACGCGCCAGAACATCTCCCACGGCTCTTCGAGCGGTATCCCATCTTCGCTCTTGCGGAGGTAGCGATTGCGGAGAACGGTGAGGGCATTGTCGGTGAACTCAGGCAGCGGGAGGTCTGGCGGCAGGCTGGGCACTCTTATGGCTCCTTGTGGTGTGATGATTTCTGCGAATCGGAGGCGGCGGCCGACTGGCGGTCGCGGTTCCCCTCGGGCTTGGAGGGGTTTCGCACGAGGGATTGGATCTCCTTCAGGAAGGAGTCGGCGTCGCGGAACTCTTTGTAGACGGAGGCGAAACGGACGTAGGCGACTTCGTCCAACTCGCGCAACCTCTCCATGACGAGGGCGCCGATCTCGCTGGCGGGCACCTCGTCCGCGAGCTCGTCTCGCACCTGTCGTTCGATGGCGGTTGCGGACTGCTCTATCAGGTCGCGGCTGATGTCTCGCTTCTCGCAGGCCTTGGTCATGCCGAGGATGAGCTTGTCTCGGTCGAACGGCTCCCGGCGGCCGTCCTTCTTGATGACGAAGACGCGCACTTCGCCGGGCCGCTCGTAGGTGGTGAAGCGCCGGCTGCACTCGGGGCATTCGCGCCGGCGGCGGACGACAGAATCGTCTCCGCTGGTGCGGGAGTCTATGACACGGCTGTCATTGTGTTGGCAGAAGGGGCAACGCATACGGCATAATCGCCTATATTGTGGCAGCGCAGGTATATACCATACTATATGTAGTATGTCAACAGGAGAATCACACTTTTGCAGAACCGTGGAAATACTATCACACAAGCGTTTGGGTGTCAAGGGAAAAGCGGGACTTGTGGAACTCAGCGGCTTCCCGAGGATTGGGCCTCGGCGTCGAGCTCCGGGGGGTCAGGCGAGGAGGTCAGAGCTTGAGATGGTGGGGCACCAGAACTTCTCGATGTACTCGACCACGAGGCGAGTGCCTTCGTCGTGACTCACGTAGGGAGATCGGGCAGGATTGTACATGGCGTCGGTGAGATCCCGGCAGAGAGCAATGTCGACGCCCCACTTCACCATCTGCTTGATACCGAAGGACCGGTCGAGGATGCACATGTTGGTGTGCACGCCCATGATGATGACCTGGCGGATGCCCCGGTGTCGCAGGATGCTGTAGATCTGGCGACCGTCATCGGAGATGAGGTCGCGGTCCTGGTCAATCTCGATGAGATTGGTCTGGCGGGTCCAGATGGAGGTGTCGACGACCTCGTCGCCGGCGTCGGTGTCGCTGCCGCCGCCGGAGGCGTCCACGGGGATAGGCGGGTCGGGGCGCTCGATCGGAGTTGGAGGTTCCACGGGGGGCGTGTCGAGGGCGCGCTGTCGCGCCGGCCTGCCCTCGTAGAAGGCCATTGTCTCGGAGGGAGCGTGGATGATCGCGATACAGCGCTCCCGCGCGTCACGGACCACGTCGTTCATTCTTCGCGCGAGGACGGCGGCGCGTTCCTCGGCGCCACGACACCAGTGGCGATCCCACATGTCGCAGATGATGATAGCGACCTCCGCGGCGGGGACATCACGCTTCCGGGTGATGACTTGCCATGCCGCGCGCTTGGCCTCGTCGCGGATGAGCTGCTGGCAGCGAAGGTTGAGCGTCAGCCTGTTACTCACTGAGCTGTCCTCGGAATCCCCAGAGATGCGCTTCGATGAGCGTGACCTTCACCAGCGAGCCGGCGATGCTTGGCGGTCCGGGGAAGATGACCTGTTTGTTGTTGCGGGCGCGGCCGGCGAGGAGGCCGTCGCCGCGCTGGGCAGGGCCGTCTACTAGAACTTCGGCCTCCTCCCCTACTCCGGCGTGGTTGCGCGCGAGCGTGATGCGGTTCTGAAGGTCGATGAGCTTGTGGAGGCGGGCGAGACGAATGTCGCGCGGGATCTGGTCCTCTCGCTCAGCCGCCGCGGTGCCGGGGCGGGGCGAGTAGGCGAACATGAACGCGCCGCCGAACCTAATCCGCTCGTAGAGACGGAGGCTCTCCTCGAACTCCTCCTCAGCTTCACCCGGGAAACCCACCATGATGTCAGTGGTTATGGCGATTCCGGGGACGGCATTTCTGAGCCGGCCCACAATCCCGAGATACCGGTCGGTCGTGTAGCCTCGATTCATCGCGGCCAGGATACGATCGGCGCCGGCCTGGATGGGCAGGTGGATGTGTTCGCAGACCGAGGGGAGGTCTGCGAGGGCCGAGATGAGGTCGTCGCTGACATCTCGTGGGTGGCAGGTGGTGAATCGAATGCGCCAGAGCCCGTCGATGCCGTCGAGGCGTGAGAGGAGGTGGTCGAAGGTTGGTGCATCGGGGAGATCTCTGCCATAGGCGAGCACATTCTGACCCAGGAGTGTGACCTCGCGCGTGCCCCGTCCCACAAGGCCGTTTACCTCACGGACCACCTCGGCGACGGGCCGGCTGGCCTCCCGCCCTCGCACGTAGGGCACGATGCAATAGGAACAGAAGTTGCTGCAGCCGCGGATGATGGGGAGGAAGGCGCGCAAAGGGGCCGGCTGCTGGGCGAGGTCGTTCCGCGCCCGCACAGAAGAGGGGTCCTCCTCCATCTCGAGGGCGATTATGGGCCGGTCGCCTGCGCGCACGCGGGCGACAAGATCGTCTATGTGATGGAACCAGCGCGTGCCCAGCACGATGTCCACGTGGGGAGCGCGGCGGAGGAGCCGGTCGCCCTCGCGCTGTGCCATGCAGCCGGCCACGGCGATGACGGTGCGGGGCCGGGCCAGCTTGTGGGGCCGCAGCTCGCCGAGCAGACTGTGGACCTTGTGCTCGGGCTTCTCGCGGACCGAGCAGGTGTTGATGAGAATGAGGTCAGCATTGTCGCGGGAATCGGATGGCCGCCAGCCGGCGCGCTCCAGCAGAGAGGCCATGAGATCCGAGTCGGCCTCATTCATCTGGCAACCGAAGGTGATGATGTGATACGTCAGAGAGTCCACGAGGACGGTTTACCTCAAAGGGCGGCCGAGTCGGCTGGCAGCATTCGACCGAGGCCTCGAGCCGCCCGTTATCAGCGGTCGGCGGCCAGCCGAAAGATTCGTTCTGCGCGGCCCACCGTCTTCCCCTCGCGGTCGAGAATGCCGATCCACAGGGAGTGCTTCGGGCCGGGGCCCGGGAGGGCGGCGAGGTCGAGAGCGAACTCGAAAGGAAGCTCGCTGGCCATCGCGAAGGGCCGGTCGTCCAGCCAGATGGAGACTGTCCACCCGTCCGGCAGAGGGGCATCAGCTTCCACCTGGACGGGCTGCTGGCCCTCCCAGGTGCGTGGGAGATGGGCAGTCACGCGCAGGCTTCCTGCTGTGAAGGAAAGAGTGGGCCTGGGCCGGTGGCCCGCCCGCCAGTCGAGCCCGCGAGGGGGACGAAGCTGTCGGGGGGGCACGGGGTCAGGCTTGACGTAGACGCAGAGGATGTTGGTGAGTTGCCTGACCGGCCTCCGGATCATGCGGCCGCGGCGCCACATACCGGTGGAGCCACCGCCGTCCAGATTGACAGCATAGAGGGCGCCGATGTCCCGCATGGCGGCGGCCAGGAGCGGCAGGGAGGTGCCGCGTTTCGTGGTGACCAGGAGGAGATGGTTGTCCCGTGTTACGCCGGCCGCGGTGCGCGGCGCGGCGCGTGCGAAGACGCTTGGGTCGCCGAATCCCTCGCCCCCCGGGAGCGGCTTGGCGAAGCCGTTCCAGACGAGGAGGGGCCCGGCGGCGAGGGCGGCGCGGTGCTCCGACCAGTCCACATATCGGCTCTTGGGCAGGCGGATACAGTCAACGCCATCGGTGGTGAAGGCAAGCGCGGTGCCCATGCCACCGAAGTGGACGAGCTTGCCGTCGATGACGATGTCGCCGATGGGCCGCAGGGATGTCTTGCTGAAGAAAGTGCCGTTGAGGGCTGCCGCAGGGTTGAGGCGGTGAATGAACTTGGAGAAGCTTTCGCTCCGGCCTATGCCCCCGGCGGCCAGCGCGGGGGAGACGACGACGTGTGGGTCGTTGAGGTCGATGTCGAGGACGTGAAGAGAGACGCCGCCAAGAGTGCGCATGGAGTAGGTGATGGGCTCCGCGCCACCGACCTGAGAGGCGGCCAGGAGAAAGAGGAGCACGGGACCCAGCAGTCGGCGGAGGACGGGTAGTCTGCCGCCGTCAGTGTGGGTGCAGCGGACCTGCTGTGGAGGGCGGCGGTTCAGTCGAGGATGTCTTCCCGCCTCCAGCCGAAGGCCTCCTCGAAGCAGTCGCCTGCGATCTGGCCGGAGGGGACCGGCTCCGCACGCGAGATGCACCATACCTGTTCGGGCGTGAGCCGTTGGCCTGCTGGAGCGGAAATGGATGCCTGGGCGCAGTTGGCGCACGTCGGCACGTAGTCGCGCTCCCCCTTGTCCGCCTTGGGGGGACCGTGCAATGCCTCCTGGCACTGGTAGCAGAACTCTCGCTTGGTGGAATTCTGTGCCCCGCAGTGGGGGCATTGCATCATCTCCATTCCGCGTGCACCTCCTCTTAGAGCGCATTTCATAACCCTCACTCGCCTGGCTGTCCGTTAGAGACGCTGGCATGAAATGCGCCTGCTGGAGCCTGGCGGGTTGTGCTGCTGTTTCATAACCTCAGGCAGCACAAGCTGCCAGACTCCAGATGGAGGTTATGAAACAGCTTCTGGTGTCAGGCTGCCGGTGGCTCGACCGGCACGATCTTCCCGCCGTCCCGTAGGGATTCGTGTGCGGCGACGCCGACGGCGACGGCCATTCTGGCCGAGTAGGGATCGTTCCGCAGGGGCCGGTTCGCCCGGATGGCGCCGATGAAGTCGCGGCAGAGCAGGACATCGCCGCCACCGTGGCCGCCTTCGGTGGGATGGAGTGTGTGCACGCTGTCAGACAGGCCGTGATTCTGCCGGGTCTTCACGGTGACTGTCCAGTCCTGTTCATTGTTGCACAGGCGGCCCTTGGTGCCGATGACGATGTGATCGCGGTGGTAGTCGGGCGTGAAGTGACATTCCTGATAGGCCGCCTTGATGCCGTCCTCGAGTTCCATGATGAGCACGTGGTTGTCCTCGACATCGACCTCCCGGCGGAAGGCGCAGAGCTGGAAGTGGGGCTCCCAGTCGCCAAGCTGCGCTTCCGGGCAGGTGTCTTTCTCCGGGCAGTGCGGGCAGTGCAGATCATCGGGCTTGTCGCCGCCGTAGTAGTCGAGGCTGCCGAAGGCGGAGACCTTGGTGGCGAACCTGCCTGTGAGGTAGTGCATGATGTCGATATCGTGGGTCCCCTTCTGAAGCAGAAGCCCCATCGTGTTGGCGCGAACCGCGTGCCAGTCGTGGAAGTAGAAGTGGCCCCCCTTGCCGACGAAGTGGTTGCACCAATAGGCCTTGACGTCGCCGATCTCGCCGGAGTCGATGATGTCCTTCATCACTGCGAACATCGGCATGTAGCGCATGCTGAGGCCGAGGCCGAAGACGACGCCGGCTCTGTTGTGGGCCTGCAGCAGGCGGTCGCAGCCCTCGACGGTGATGGCCATCGGCTTCTCGAGCAGAAGATGCTTTCCGGCCTCGAGCACGGCCAGCCCCTGTTCCTCGTGGAAGTTGTCGGGGCTGGCGACCACGACCGCATCGACACCGGGGCGCGCGGCCAGCGCGCGGTAGTGCTTCGTGACGAAGGCATCCGGGCCGACGATGTCGCGGAAGCGCTGCAGATTCCCGTCAACGACGTCCATGCCGGCGACGACCTCGGCATCCGGCACATTCTGATGGAACTCTCTGACGAAGTAGCCGCCGCGGTTCGCGACGCCGATCACACCAATGCGTATGGGCTCCACTGTCCTCCTCCGTAGAAGCTGTTTCATAACCTCAGATAGAGGTTATGAAACAGCGGCACAAGCCGCTAGGCTCCAGCAGGCGCATTTCATGCCAGCGTCTCTAGCGGACAGCCAGGCGAGTGAGGGTTATGAAATGCGCTCTAGCGTCCCCTCTGCTCGGCGAGCTGCTGAACGTGCTGCACATACTGCTGCGCGTTCATCAAGGACCGGATCTCGGCAGGCTCCGACAGCTCGATCTTGGCCAGCCAGCCCGCTCCGTAGCAGTCCTGGTTGATCTTCTCCGGCTCGTCGTCCAAGTCAGTGTTGACCTCTATCACCCGGCCGCTCACCGGTGAGTTCACGTCGGCAACCGCCTTCACCGATTCCACGCTCCCCAGCGGCTCCCCGCGCTTCACCTCTTCGTCGGGGCTGGGCAACTCCACGTACACGATGTCTCCAAGCTGCTCCTGTGCATAGTGTGTTACGCCGACGGTAGCCACCCCGTCTTCTACCCGTGCCCACTGATGGCTCTCGCTGTACTGCAGGTCCCCAGGATACACGTTCGTCCTCCTCCCTTTGCTGAACCGCTCGCGGATGTGCGCACCCCGGCCTCCACCCCTACTGTCTTCCCGTCAGGTCTCTCCCGCACCCCCATACTCACATCGCAACCGTTTCTTACGGCCTGCTCTCATCTCCTCCCTCTTCCCTCCCCCGGGTCCCATTCTCCTCTCCCATCTCCCGGATCTTCTGTCGCAGGTGCGCCAGCAGGGCCGACATCGGAGCAGGAGGTGGGGCCGAGAACTGCAGCATCTGACTGCTCACTGGGTGACGGAAGCGCAGCGACTGCGCGTGCAGCGCGTGTCCACGCAGCGCCCTCACATACGCCAGAGTCGCCTCCTCCAGCGCGGCCTTCTCCCGGCGCGCCCGCCTGAGCCCATAGACCCGATCCCCAACCACGGGATGCCCCTGGTGAGCGAGGTGTACCCGGATCTGATGCGTCCGCCCTGTTTCGAGCCGCGCCTCAACCAGTGTTGCGACCCCCAAGCGCTCTGCCACTCGTACGTCGGTGATCGCACTGCGCACTCGCCGTCCGCCCTCCGGCCGCGGCACCGCCGCCATCCGTGTCCCGTCGCGCAGGTGTCTGCCTACCGGTACTTGTATCAGCAGACGGTCGGGTCCCATCCTCCCCCACACAACGGCCAGGTACCTGCGCTCCAACTCCCTGCCGCGTACCTGGCGCGACAGTTCATCATAGGCCACCTCGCTCTTCGCCACCACCATCAGCCCGGAAGTATCACGATCCAGCCGGTGGACGATCCCGGGGCGATGCGGCCCACTCCCGGCGGCCAGCGATCTGGTATGAGCGAGCAGCGCATTCACCAGAGTCCCGCCCCTCCGGCCCGCGCTGGGGTGTACGATTAATCTCTGGGGCTTATTGAGCACGAGTACGTGGTCGTCCTCGAAGAGTATGTCGAGCGGGATCGGTTCCGGAACAGGCGACTCATCGACCGTCTCGGCTGGCAGCCAAACATCCACCCGTTCACCGGGGGCGACGCGTCGCCCCGCGCGCGCCGGGCGGCCTCCCAGCTCGACCCGCCCGGACTTCGCCAGCTTCTCGGTCTGGGAGCGGGTGAGCGATAGACCGCGCTGGGCGACAAACACGTCCAGTCGCAGTCCGGCCTCCTCCGGGCGCACCGTAAGCGATCTACGTTCTTCCTTCACGCCGTAGGTCCGCTTCCGCGGGGTACGCTCCTGGTCCTTCCGGCCCGGCTCAGCCCGAGGAACCCCACCAGGGCTCCCGCGAAGATGACCGCGCTGGCGACCTGCCCCTGGGTCAGCCCATCAACAAGCTGCTCCGCGGTGATGCCCTTGCGCAGCACCTCCACGGCCGACCGCAGCACCGAATAAAGCATGAGGTACAGCAGAAAGAGCTGGCCCGGCTCCGCCAGACGAGTCCGCGCCCTGAGCAGAATCCCCAGGATGAGAAAGCTCCCCAGCGCGGCGTAAATCTGGGTCGGGTGGCTCGGATCGGTCGTTATCATAGAGTCGGGAAAGAGCGGGAACCTGAGGCCCCACGGCAGGTTCGTCGGCACTCCATAGCAGCACCCGTTCAGCAGACAGCCGAAACGCGCAATCCCGTACCCCAGCGCGACAGCCGGAGCAGCCATGTCGGCCAGCGTCAAGAAAGAGACCCTCTGTCGCCACGCAAACGCCAATCCCGCCAGCACCCCGCCGGCGAGTCCACCGTAGAACGAGAGCCCGGGCTCGCGCCAGACGTACAGCACGGTCGCCGGCTGGGCCGCGTAGTACCCCCAGTTCAGCGCCGCGTACAGACCCCGCGCGAACACCACCCCGCCGACCAGCACCCATACCCCGAGGTCCAGAAGGAGGTCCGGCGAAAGACCGACCCGGCGCGCCTCCCGCCGGGCGAGCAGAATGGCGGCCACGAAGCCCACCATCAGCAGTGTGCCGTAGCTGTGAACTTCCACCGGCCCGATGCGCAACAGCGTCGGGAACACGCACAGACCTCCAGCCTAGCCCACCCTGGTAAGCTACGGCCCCGAGAATGTCGAGTACGGGAACGTCAGCACGCGAGTATGCCGCCAGGCGCATAGTCGCCCACCCAGCGCGTCAGCGTCCGACGCCGCCAGAGCTAGTTCCTTTTCATAGATCGCCTGGTCGAGATTTGCGGCGTCCGACTCTGGAGCAGGCGGCGACTCTAGCCCATAGCGCTGGTCTATAAGGGCAATTACCCGCTCCACTAAATCTTTGTCCTCCCTCTCTCTGAGCGCCTTCAGCTTGGAGCGGGCCGTCTCC
>JAUVSA010000286.1 GCA_030597345.1 Bacillota bacterium | reverse complement strand
GCGCCCATAGCCCGCGCATAGCCCCCTCGCCGCTCGAATCCTGTCATCCCTCGTTCGGCCATCTCTCCGGGCGCCCCTGGCGTCTGGCGACAGCAAGCAGTCGAGCGCTCGATGACGGAAGCTGCGCGCGCAGGAGCCGGGCACCTTCCGCAGAAATCCGTCTCACGAGTTGTGGAGTACGAACACTCACCTGCGTCGCCGCGCCGAACAGACATCGGTTGTGGTGGAGGAGATACGTGTGTCCCGTATGCTGAGGCGCCTGTGGAGGTCAGTCGCGTGGCGAGCAGGCATTGTCCGACGAGCTGTGTACAACGTGGAGGACGTCGCCTTCTGGGCTGGCGACTCACATGATGCGCCCTGGTATCCGGACCTGGACCGACTCGCCGCCATTGGTCATGCCAGCGGCTTCCAGGCGAGGAAGACGACCCCCGCGGATCTCGACCTTTTCCGCAGCTATCATGATCGAGCAGGCAGACCCCTGGGTCCTCGCCGCATCCGTAAGATGCGCGAGCGGTGGGCGCAAGGCAGCGAGTGTTACATAGCGACAGACCGACAGGGGGAGATTGCCGCCTACATGTGGGCGGCCTACCAGGACCACTATGTGGAGGCCGTCGGTGAGGTGCTCCATATCAGTCCATCCGAAATACTCCACTTCGATGTCGACACGAGGCCGGACCGGCGCGGCAGCATGGGTTTTGTCGCCTGCGCCTGTGCCTCTCTCGCCGACGGAGTGCGACGCGGACGCCGCCGCGTGATCTCGTGGGGCAATCCCCAGTTTTTTGAGGAGTTCCGACGATTCCATTGGTGGACAGGCCTGGGAGCGCTCAAGCTGATACGTCTTGAGAGATGCAGGCGCATCTGTGGAATGCGATTCCGACGCGCCCTGGACCTGAAAGAGGAGTCGCCGGAGGGGGAACAGCGCGGACCCGACGCCTGACCCATCCTACAGGTCCGCTTCCTCTCCGCGGCGAAAGTGAGACACTGTGGGGCTCAGTGCGGCCGGCACACGCGTCCCCAACGCCCAGGACCTGATGTCACCATGCGTCGCTTGACAAGAAGCATCGGCTTCCTATTGCTGAGCCAAGGCGTCAACCTCGTGGCAGGCGTGCTGATTCTAGCTCTCAGCGCGCGCTACCTGGGCCCGGCGCGGTTCGGCCAGCAGGCAGTCTTGCGCGCGATCGCACTGGTCGCCCTCCCCCTGATGGTCGGCGGGATGCGGGTGAACATCGTCAAGCGGATAGCACAGAATCCCCAGGGCGCCGCCTCCTACCTGGGCAACGTCCTCACTCTTCGCTGGACAATGACGGTCCTGATCGCCGTCGCCGGTGCCATCCTCGCCCGCTCCTTACCTCTTAGCCTGGACCTGGAGATCGCCGCCTACGCCACCATCCTCTTAGTGGTCTCAGGCGTCTCGGAGGCGATTGCGCGGGCCATCTTCACCGCCTACGAACGGAATGAGTACAACCTCGCGGTCAGCATCGCCAACGGCATCCTGACCATCCCGATGACCCTTCTTGCGATCCGCCTCGACACTGGTGTAGCGGGTATCCTCGGCGCAGCAGCTGTCGTTCACTTACTCACGGCCCAGGCTGCCTCCCTCTTCGCGTGGCGCCGCTTCGTGCGGCCGGAGCTGGCCGTGAATCTCCGGCGGTGGCGCGAGATACTGCGGGAATCGCTTCCGGTCGGTTGTGGCGCGCTGCTCAGGAGGTCCTACACGCGCGTTGATGTGTGGCTGCTGGCCGCGCTCCGCAGTTCCGAGGCCGCGGGGATCTTCTCTGTGGCCCACCGTGTCGCAGTCCAGGTGAGTTTGGCGTCCGTCGCGGTCGGCACCGCGCTCCTTCCTCGCCTCTCGCTCCTGGCGCGCACCTCCAGAGATCAGCTGCGCATCGCCTTCGAGCGCCTCCTACTACTCTCCCTGGCGGTCTCGATACCGGCGGCCGGTCTCATCGCCGCTTGCGCTGGGCCGCTGGTGTCACTTGTCGTTGGGCCCAAGTTCGCCGACGCTGTCGAGCCCCTTCGTCTGATCGCCATCGCCATCGTCACGGCCCTCCCAGACGCCTTGCTGTTCTTCTGCCTGGTGGCCCTCGGCAGGGAGATGACGGCCGCCGGTTGTCTTGCGCTGGGACTCGCCGCCAACATCGTTCTCGATGTTGCCCTCATTCCATCGCTCGGCGTCCGTGGTGCCTGCCTGGGCACGATCGGAGCAGAGTGGCTCTACTTCTCCCTCTCCCTGGCCTTCATCCACCGTGCGCTTCGGCTATCCTCGATCTGGCAGTACGTGGGCAAACCCGTCGTCGCCGGGCTTGCAATGGGCTTCGTCGTCTACGCCGCGGGTCCAGAGCGACCCGTCCTCGCCTCCTTGTTAGGACTGGCGACGTTTCTGCTGCTGTTCCTCGCGCTTCGGGGTCTCCCGCGAGGTACCATCACAATGCTGCGCCCGGCACTGGCGGCACCCCCCCCGGAGGACGTGCCATCGGCGCTCGCCCCCACCGATACGAGCGATCCGGACGATTGACCGGCTGATTGCCTCCAGTCGCTTCTGCCGCCGGAGCGCGCCGCGCAAGGATTCGCGCGCATCCCCGCCGAACTACTCTGCAGTCGTCTTGCCACAGTGTAGTGGGCTATGCTGCGTGTCCGCCCTGCCATTCGAATGTCTACGGGCACCGCTCTACGGGCATCCTCCGCCGTTGCGACTGTATGCCATCCGCCCGGCGCTGCTCCGCTGTGGTTACCTGGCGGCCGCCTATCCAGGGACTCGTCTCGGTGAGCAGATCATGTGCCGCCAACTCAGCGACTGACCGCTATCCGCCGGCAGTCATCCTCCACCTTGGCCCGTCGGCGCTGGAGGTGTGTCGGGCTTTGGGGCGACGTGGTGTGCCTGTCTTTGGACTCGACACGCGCCTGGACATCGGCGCCTACTCTCGCTACTGCCGCCCCCTTCTCTGTGCAGACCCGCGTCGCGCGCCCGCCGAGCTGTGCGATAGTCTTATCGGACTGGCCCGAGAACTGCCGAAGCGGCCGGTGCTGATGCCTCTCGGCGACGACTGGGCCGTCTTCGTGTCTGACCATCGGAGCAGACTGGAACCTCACTACCGTTTCGTTCAGTCGCCCCCCTCACTCCTTGCCAGCCTGACAGACAAGACAGAGACCTATGATCTGGCCCGTCGTCACGGCCTCGACGTGCCAAGACACGTTGTAGTGGCGGATGT
>JAUVSA010000093.1 GCA_030597345.1 Bacillota bacterium | reverse complement strand
GGGGCGAAGTGCTGGGGACGGCGACGGGGCCGCTGGAGGCGGAGCGGCCGCGGGAGAAGGCATGCACGCTGGGCGATCTAGTCGCCGACGCGGCCCGCGCTTCGGTGCTGGCGGACCTCGCCCTGATCCCGGCGAGCCAACTGCGCTCAACGGTGATCCCCGCAGGAGACCTGACGCGCGCTGTCCTGTCCGGAAGCCTTTCCTATCCCGACGAGGAGATAGTCCTGGTGGAGATGTCTGGCTAGCAACTCCGAGCGGCCCTGGAGCGAGGAATCTCCATGCTGCCGAAGCCCAGCACTGCCTTTCTGCAGGTTTCAGGCATGAGGGTCACCTTTCGTTCGGAGGCGCCCCCGGGACAGCGACTGGCAGAGGTCAGAGTCGGCCGCGAGGTCCTCTCCCCCAGCAAGACATACCGGGCCGCCATGCCCACCTCTCTGGCGAAGGGCGCGCTCGGGTACTTCCGGATCTTCGACGGGCTTAAAGTCAAGCAGGCCGGGCCCGCTCTGGTGGACGCTCTGTGCGATTACATCCGCGCGGAGGGCACCATCTCGCCATCGGCCGAGCCCCGTTTGAAGGATCTCTCGGCTTCCAGCGAATAGCCCGGGTGTCGGCGGACCCAAGAGTTAGCATGAGGGCCGGCGGGGCGATCCTGCCCGGGCCGCTCGCGTTTGACTTAGGTCGTCCCGGTTCGTGAGCCAGACCATGCGATTGCGTCGTAGGATGATGCGACTGCATCGTAGTACTCCCAAGGATATCACACAAGGCATCAGCGAATGAGGCGCGGTCGAAGTCCGAGAGATATCATCTGGTGGATTCTCCGCTTGCTGAACCTCTCTCTCTTGTTCGGGATCGCGGCGGTAGGGGGAGTGGTCCTCGGCACCTACACCGGGATTGCGGAGCTGATCCCACGGGCGCGCGATCTCGGTGACATCCGCCCCGGCCTTCAGTCCCAGGTGCTGTCGGCCGACGGCGAAGTGCTGTATACGGTTGCGACGGAGCACCGGGAGTTCGTACAACTGGAGCAGATGCCCCAGGCGCTGCAAGACGCAGTTGTCGCCACCGAGGACCGGAATTTCTACCAGCACCTCGGCGTCGATCCCCGTGGCATCGTCCGGGGTGTGCTCCACGGCCGCGGCACCAGCACCATTACTCAGCAGCTCGCGCGCAACGTCTACCTCACCCCGGCGCGGACCCTCTCGCGGAAGCTGGCCGAGGTTACGCTCGCCGTTCAGCTAGAGCGCGCCTACACCAAGCCCGAGATCATGGAGTTGTACCTGAATCAGATCTACTTCGGAGAGGGGGCTTATGGGGTCCAGGTGGCGGCCAAGACTTACTTCGCCAAGGATGTGAAGGACCTCGGCGTGTGGGAGTGCGCGCTGCTGGCCGGGCTGCCGAAGCGGCCGCAGTACTACTCGCCGTTCAACGATGAGCAGCGCGCTGTGGACCGACGCAATCTGGTGCTATCGCTGATGGCCGAGCAGGGCTACCTCACGCCGGAGGAGGCGAAGCAGGCGCGGGCTGCGCCCCTGGAGCTGGTAGAGGACCGAGAACCCCTCGGGATGACCAACCCCGAGGCCCCCTACTTCACCAACTACGTGTTGCGCGACGTAGTAGCGAGATGGGGACACGAGGCGGTCTACAAGGGCGGACTCACCATCCAGACCACCCTGAACTTGGAGATGCAGCAGGCGGCGGAGGAGGCCATCGCCTGGGGGATGGAGCGGGCGAAGAAGGCCGGATACCAAGTGGACGAGATGGCCCTGGTCGCGGTGGATGTGCGTACCGGGGCAATCAAGGCGATGGTGGGGGGAGTGGACTACTCGGAGAGCCAGTACAACGTAGCGGTGCAAGGAGGCAGACAGGCCGGATCCTCCTTTAAGCCCTTCGTGTACACGGCCGCCCTCGAGCAGGGCTATACCCCGGACAGTATCGTGGATGACTCTCCCGTGAGCTACCAGGATGAGTTCGGGCGGATCTGGACTCCGAGGAACTACGGCCGCAAGTACCATGGCGAAGTCACCTTCAGGGAGGCGCTGGCGCGCTCGTACAACGTTGCGGCTGTGAAAGTGGCGGAGGAAGTGGGCATCGGGTCAGTGATAGACACAGCCGAGCGTATGGGCATCTACCATCAGCTCGACCCCTATCTCTCACTCGCCATTGGCGCGCCCGACGTCTCGCCGCTCGAGATGGCGTCGGCCTTCGCCGTCTACGCCGCGGGCGGGATGCGCACTGAGCCGTTCGCGATTCGGAGAATTGAAGACTCGCAGGCCCGTACCATCGAGGCCCACCGGGTTGTCACGTGGCGCGCTCTGCATGAAGGTGTCGCCAGCCAGATGGTGGAGATGCTGACCGAGGTCATAAGGAGCGGAACGGGCGCAGGGCAGGCCTGGCTGCTCCGCAAGTTCCCAGCGGCCGGCAAGACTGGCACCTCCAACGAGTACGTCGACGCCTGGTTCGTGGGTTTCACCGACGATTTGAGCGCTGCTGTCTGGGTCGGCAACAAGGCAGTCAAGAGCACGGAGAACCGCTACGGCAGAGGTGTTTCGGGGGCTACTCTACCAGCTCCCATCTGGGCGCGCTTCATGGGCAAGGCACAGCCCATCATGTCCGCAGCGCGGGCTCGGGAAGAGCCGGAGCGTATCACCTACATCGACCCAGGAAAGCGCGGATCTCCCGAGGCGCCCGAGCCGCCCGAAATCGCACCGGCGACTGGAGATGATGCCTCTGCCGGGGGCGATGAGACAGCGCTCGCGACGACCGTCACAAAACGCATCTGCCCCGTCTCCGGCCGACTGGCCGGACGCTATTGTCCCAATCCTGCTCTCGTTAGATACAACCTCCACAGCGGGGAAGGCCCGCCCCAGGAAAGCTGCGATGTTCATACCGCGCCCATCGAGGGGGAGCTGCCCGAGGCGCCCCCGGAGGAGCCGCCCTCCGAGCCCAGACCTCGGAGAGTGGGCCTCCCCATCTGTGCCATCAGCGGGCAGATCGCCAGTCCGCGCTGTCCTATTGTCGTGAATCGCACCTTCGAGGCCGACGAAGCCCCCACCGAGACTTGCACTCGCCACGGCCGACCCGCGCTGGGGCCCTGAAGCCGAGAAAGGAATCCTCTATGACCAAGTCGTTCCGGATCGGACGCATATTCGGAATCGACATCGAGCTGGATTACACGTGGTTCATTGTCTTCTTCCTCGTGGCCGTGCTGCTCTCCACGGACCTCTTCGCCGACCGGCTGCCCGGACTGCCTCTGGGAGTGCGGTGGCTGGTGGCCACCTTCACCACCGTGCTCTTCTTTGCCAGCGTACTCATCCACGAACTCGCCCACTCGCTCGTGGCAAAGCGCCAGGGCCTGGGGATCAGCGGCATCACCCTCTTCATCTTCGGAGGTGTGTCGAAGATGACCGACGAGCCGAAGTCGGCGGGAGCCGAGTTCAAGATCGCAATCGCCGGGCCATTGATGAGCGGCGTGCTCGCCATGTTCTTCTTGTTTCTCGCCTTCGCGCTCCGCCCGTTCCCCGGCGGCCAGGTGTTCGGGACCGTCTTCTCCTGGCTGGGCTTCATGAACGGAATCCTCGCCGTCTTCAACCTGCTCCCGGGTTTCCCCCTGGACGGCGGACGTGTGCTGCGGGCGGGCCTGTGGCAGAGCCTGGCCGACTTGACAGAGGCCACTCGCATCGCGGCCACCTTCGGCCAGGTTCTCGGAATCCTGATGATCGTGGGCGGGATCTTCTTTTTCCTCCTCACCATGAATGCCGGCGGGCTCTGGATCGCACTTATCGGTTGGTTCTTGACACAGATGGCGCAGTCCAGCTATCAGCAGGTCGTCTTGCGCCAGGCGCTCTCGGGGGTCCCCGTCACGGGAGCAATGACCCGGGAGATACAGTCCGTGCCCGCGGATATCACCCTGGACCAGGTCGTGTATGACTACGTGATGAGGTACAATCACCCCGCGTTCCCCGTGCTCGACAACGGTCAGCTGCTCGGACTGCTCTGCCTGGCTGACATCCGAGGCGTGCCGCGCCAGCAGTGGGCGTCTGTCATCGCCCGTCAGGTGGTCCTCCCGGTCTCCGAGGCCAACACAATCACTCCGCACACAGATGCGTGGAACGCTCTCGCCAGAATGACCACCGAAAACTGCGGCCGCCTGCTGGTGGTGGAGGCGGGGGAGCTGCTGGGAATCATCAGCCGCACAGACATCATGCGGCTGATGCACATGCGCATGCAGCTCGGGGTCTAGGCTACCCTAGTCCATCCCCGGCCCAGCGCCCGCGTCCTGCTCCGCAAGCCCCCTCGGAATCACCGCCCAAACGCAGTATAATTGTGACACCGCGAAACGGTGTCTTGTCTAACAGGAGCGGGGTCAGCGCGCGATGCGGATGCAGAAGTGCCCCCAGTGCGGGGCGGACAACAGCACAAAGCGCACTACGTGCTATCAGTGCCAGCACGGCCTGCTGGCTGTCGAGCAGCGACCATCTGCTCCGGCCGCCTCCTCCCGCTGGCAGGCCCTTGAGCCCCTGCACGGCCAGCGAACGCGCCGCGCGCCGCATCCCGCGCCGGAAGAGACCTCGACCCCGGCGGGCGAGACGCCGGAGGCGCCGCCGTCTGCCCCCCGCCGCTACGCCCCTGCCGTCCGGAGGCCGCTCAGCCACATACGCCGGATGTCACAGTTCTTCCGGCAGCTCTGCACCATGACGCGCTCGGGCGTCACCATCGCCAGCGCCTGTCGAGAGCTGCAGCATCGGGGACCGGGGAAGCTGCGCCCACTCGCCCGGGAGATGCTCGAGGCGGCCGAGAGCGGCAGCCCCATCTCATCGGCGATGGAGAGCAACCGCCACCTCTTCTACCCCTGGCACCTCGGACTCGTGCGGGCAGCGGAGGCCGGCGCCTTTCTCCCCGACGCCTTCGACCAGATCGCCCACGCACACGAGGTCGAATGGGACACGCGCTCCGCGCTCCGCATGCGCCTGTTCATCTACCTGTTCGCCGGACTGCCTGCCATACTGCTGGTGCTCCCCGTCGTCCGCTTCATGCAGCAGCCAATCCCCAACATAGACGACTGGGACACTCGGTACGTGATCGACGGCCTCCTCGCTCAGTTCCTCAGCTCCTCCCTGCCTATCGCCGTTGGCATCGTAGCGGCCGTGCTCATCTGGCAGGCCCTCGGCGCAACCGCCTGGTTCCAGGGAGTGCAGCAGCGCCTCGTGCTCCACCTCCCGATCATCGGGCCCCTTGCGCGGACGCACGCTCTGGACCGTTATCTGGCGACTTTCGGCCTAATGCTCAGGGGCGGAGTGGCGCTCGGCGAGGCCGCAGAGCAGGCTGCGCTCGCCGCCGGCCACGTCGTGCTCACGCCCAAGCTCCTCAGCATCGTCCCTGCCCTGCGGGAGGGAGTGCCACTCTCGCAGGCCCTCGGCCCGGAGCGCTTGCTGGATGCCGACGCGCTGGGCATGGCCGCCACCGGTGAGGTATCGGGCGACCTGCCGGACATGCTGACCCGTGCCGCCGACTACTACCGGCGCGAGAACGAGGCAAAGCGCCGCATGCTGCTGCGAGCGGCGGGTATCGCCATCGGCGTGTTGTGGCTCTGCGTGGCCGGGGCACTCTTCATCACCGGCTTCCTGGCGTACTTCGACTTCCTGTTTCGAGCCGGCGTCAAGCTGTGGGTGGAAGGTTGCGGAGGTGTTCGGTGGATGGAAGGTTGAGGAGGTATTCGCGTGAAGCTCGACTTTGACGACATGTGTTTCGCCTGCGGCCGGAAGAACCCCATCGGCCTGAAGCTCCAGTTCCACTTCGATGGCGACGACTACGTCACCACCTTCGAAGTGCGGCCGGAGCACCAGGGATGGGTCGGCATCGTGCACGGAGGGCTGCTGGCCACCGCGCTCGACGAAGTCATGGCCCGGCTGCTCTGGGAGAAGGACATCAACGCCATCACCGGCCGCATCGAGGTGCGCTACCACAAGCTGGGGCGGATCGGCGATTCCGTCCAGATCCGCGGCCGCATCACCCGCCGGCGCTCACCCATCATCGAGACGACCGCAGAAGCCGCGCGGCCGGACGGGACCGTCGTCGCCGAGGCGCAGGCGGTGAGCATGGAGGTCTAGGAAGTAATGGTCGCGCCGGGGAACCTCTCAGATCATCAGGGTTACTCGCCCCGAGCAGTGCCTCAGGCTATTCGCGGAGAAGACGCTGGCGCTGTGCGCACTTCCTGAACCGAAGAGGAGTCGCGATGAAGCCACAACGGACAGCCTATCTCGTAGCCGGCGCATTCCTGGCATTCGCCGCCTGGGAGGCCGCACAGCACGTATGGCTCATGGACTTGCCCATGGCAGCGTACCATACGGTCTCTCTGACCGTGGATCTGGCGCTAGTGCTGCTGATTGCCCTCGCCGCCCTCGCGGTAGTTCGGCGGCACACTCAGAGAGACGCGCGTCACCACGTGCTGCAGGACGCCGTGGTCACGGCACTCGCCCAAGATCTGAGGCCTCCACTCCTGTCCCTGCTCACCCAGCTCCGGATTCTTCAAGGCACCCCCACAGAGGGCACTGGTGAGCAGACGGGCGAACTGCTCAGACAAGCCGAGGCGACCGGAGGAGTCCTGCTGGAGATGATCGAAGAGCTCGTCGCCATGGCCGGGGAGGTGGACGAGCGGCCCCCTGCCTGTGCTGGTGTCTCCCTCAACGAAATCGCTGACCAGTCGCTGGCGGCATTCAAGGCCGCCGCCGAAGACCGCCAGGTCACACTGAAAGCCCACGTTGGCAGAGACTTGCCGCAGACATGCACCACACCACATGCCATCCTGCGGGCGATGTCCACGCTCGTGGATCATGCGCTTCGCGCCACCCCGCGCGGTGGCCAGGTGGAGTTCCGGCTTACCTGGGATGGCCAGAGGCGCGCGGTCGCTCTCTCCGTAAGCGACACCGGACCGCAATTGCTCGATCATCCCGCTGACCTGGAGGAAGTGCTCGCCCGCCACCCACTGGTGGGCTTGCGTTACTGCCAGGCCCTCGTGCGTGCTTTGGATGGCTCAATCCGGTATGAGCCCAAGCCCGGCGGCAACACGTTCTCCATCTCCCTGCCGGTACCAGGAGCCGCGGGATGAGCGACCCCTTCGGGGCGTACGAGTCTCTCTACCGCTTGGTCGAACACGCGAGCGCGAACCGCGCGCAGTTATGGAAGCTCCTGCTGCTTGCCATGGTCGGGGTGTCGGTCGCGTGGAGAGTCATATTTGCCTGGGTTCACGAGGGCATCTCTGGCATGGAGGCCCTCACGCTCATCGCGGCTCTCTTCCTCGCCGAAGGCGCCGCGGCCCGATGGCTGCCGGACTTCGAGGGCGCTCGGTTTCTCCTGCTGCTGGCACTGCCTCTGGCGACGTGGCTCGCGGTCCATATCGTTGTCGGCCTCTCCCACCGTGAATCCTACCGCGCCGATATTCACGCCGGGATCAAGCGCTTTCGCGCGGCCATCCGCCGCGACCCCAATAACGCCGCCGCCCATGAACTGCTGGGAGACTCCTACCTCAAGCTGCAGCGGCCGCGCCGCGCACTCGCCGAATACCGCGCAGCCGTGGCCCTCGACCCCCACAGCTACCAAACTCAGTACAAGCTGGAGCGCGCCGCGCGCCTCTCCCGAGCGCGCTGACTGCCAACGTGAAGCTGCGTCCGATACGAATAAGTGATGCCGCGACGTGCTTCCGGTGGATCTCTGACCCGGATGTCACCCGGCTGCTCGGCCTGACGCAGCCGGCGCGCTCGCTGGCGCGCGAGCGAGCCTGGATCTCAGGCGTGCTCGCCGACACGCGGGGCCAGCGGGTGTTTGTGATCGCGGATGAGCATGGCAGCAGGATCGGCACCTGCGGGCTGCGGGGAATCGACCGAGACGCCGGCGCGGCCTTCCTGGGCATGGTGATCGGCGAGAAGAGCCTATGGGGCCGGGGTGATGG
>JAUVSA010000214.1 GCA_030597345.1 Bacillota bacterium | reverse complement strand
TCGCGACTACCTCTTTCGATCATCGGCCGAATTCAAGCGCATGGCCGAGTCCGGGGAGCTGCTCGAATGGGCACGCTATCTGGATAACGAGTATGGTACGCGGGGGGAATGGGTTGACGGTCAGCTCGAGGCTGGGTACGATGTAGTGCTGGAGATCGAAGTGCGGGGAGCGATGCAGGTGCGCGAGCGCCGCCCGGGGGCGGTGCTCATTTACATGGGCCCCCCGTCATGGCGAGCGCTGCGGCAGCGTCTGAGGCGGCGCAGGAGTGAGAGCGAGGAAATCCAGGAGCGGCGGTGGCAGGTGGCGCGGAAGGAGATCGAGTTCGTGCGCAACTACCACTACTTCATAGTGAATGATCGAGTAGGCAGGGCAGCGCGGGACTTTCTGTCGATCCTCGCCGCGGAGCGTGCCCGGGTGGACCGCGCTGACCTGAGCGTTCTGTTCGAGGAGCAAGGTGTCTGAACCACTGGCTGGCAAGACCATCGTGCTCGGGATCACCGGAAGCATCGCCGCCTACAAAGGCGCGGAGGTGGCGCGGCGGCTGATGGATCTGGGCGCCGATGTCCACGCCACCCTGACGCGGGCGGGGACCGAGTCCATCACCCCTCGGACACTGCGAACGCTGACCGGCAACCCCGTCACCGTGGACATGTTCGAAGATCCCGGCGAGTGGGAGGTGAAGCATGTGTCGCTCGCCGAGCGCGCAGTGGCCGTAGTCGTCGCGCCCGCGAGCGCGGACGCGATAGCGAAACTCGCCCTGGGACTGGCGGACGAATTCGTCTACGCGCTGGCGCTGGCAGCGACCGGCCCGCTGGTGGTGGCGCCCGCGATGAACGACAAGATGCTCAGCCATCCGGCGACGCAGGAGAACCTGGAGCGGCTGCGCGCGCGGGGCGCGCTGATCGTGGAGCCGGAGGTCGGCCGGCTGGCCTCGGGCGCGGTGGGGAAGGGGCGGCTGGCCGATCCGGAGGCAATTGCAGCGGCGGTGGCAGAGCTGCTTGCGCCTGGCGATCTGGCGGGTGTGCGCGTGCTGGTGACGGCCGGCCCCACGCAAGAGCCGCTGGATGCGGTCCGGTTCCTCTCCAATCGGTCGAGCGGGAAGATGGGGTACGCAATGGCGGCTGCGGCCGCGCGAAGGGGAGCCGCGGTGACGGTGGTGGCGGGGCCGACGGCCGTGCCGGAGCCGGCAGGCTGCAAGCTGGTCCGCGTGGAGACTGCTCGGGACATGCACCGACACGCGCTCCGGCGCTTCCCGAGGTGCGACGTGCTGATCGCCGCGGCCGCGGTTGCGGACTATACGCCGGCGCGGGTGAGGGAGGGCAAGCTGAAGAGCGGCGACGAATCTGTCACAGTTACGCTGCGACCGACAAAGGACATACTCGCCGACTGCGGCGAGCGAAAGAAGGAGGGTCAGTTCCTCGTCGGGTTCGCCGCGGAGACGGACGACCTGCTCGCCAACGCGCGGAGGAAGCTGGCGGCAAAGCACCTGGACCTGGTAGTTGCCAACGACGTCTCCCGGCCGGGAGTCGGGTTCGATTCCGACCGCAACGCGGGATATCTTCTCCTGGCCGACGGCCGGGAGATAGCGCTGCCGGAGATGGCCAAGTCGGCCTTCGCCGAGCGCGTTCTGGATGCCGTGGTTGAGGCTCGCAAGGGAAAGGGCAAGCGCCGGCGGAAGCGGCAGACACTCTGAGAAAGCACATGTGGAGAAGGGCAATCCATGTCAGAAGATCGGTATCTGTTCACCTCTGAGTCTGTGACCGAAGGCCATCCCGATAAGATGGCCGACCAGATTTCCGACGCCGTAGTGGACGCGATGTTGGAGCAAGATCAGAACAGCCGCGTCGCCTGCGAGACCCTGATTAGCACCGGACTGGTGATCGTAGCCGGGGAGATCACTACCCAGGGGTATGTGGATATCCCGGCCGTCGTGCGAGAGACGATCCAGAGCATTGGGTACACGCGCGCCAAGTTCGGGTTTGACTCGGAAGTCTCGGGCGTGTTGACGGCGATCCAGGAACAATCGTCGGACATAGCATTGGGGGTGGACGTCGGGGGCGCCGGGGACCAGGGCATGATGTTCGGATATGCCGTTGACGAGACACCCGAGCTCATGCCCATGCCGATCATGCTGGCCCACAAGATGGCGCGGCGGCTGGCCGAGATGCGGCGCCTGGGGGAGGTGGACTACCTGCGGCCCGACGGCAAGACCCAGGTGACGGTGACATACGAGAAGGGCCGTCCAGTGCTTCTCAGCAAGATCGTGGTGGCGGCCCACCACCGACCGGGGGTCAACCACGAGCGGATCCGGCAGGACATGATCGAGCGCGTGGTGGAGAAGATCTGTCCGACCGACATGATAGACAAGACGACAGAGATACTGGTCAACCCCACGGGGAGCTTCGAGCGGGGGGGGCCGCTCGCGGACACGGGACTCACCGGCCGAAAGATCATTGTGGACACATATGGCGGCGTCGCCCGTCACGGGGGGGGATGCTTCTCGGGGAAGGACGCCACGAAGGTGGATCGGTCGGCCAGCTACATGATGCGGTATGTGGCGAAGAACATCGTAGCCGCCGGTCTCGCCCACCGGGTGGAGACTCAGGTGGCCTATGCGATCGGCAGGGCTGATCCGATGGGGTTCGGGCTGGACACCTACGGGACCGGCCGCGTTCCGGATGAGCGACTGGTGGAGATCTGCCTGGAGGCGTTTGACCTCCGGCCGAGAGCGATTATCGACAAGCTGCAGCTGCGCAACCCCCAATTCCGCCAGGTGGCCGCCTACGGTCACTTCGGCCGCACGGACCTGCCAGTGCTCTGGGAGCGGACCGACATGGCGGACCAGCTTCGCCGGGCCGCCGAGGGGTAGGCGCAGTCGGCGAAACCAGCATCGGTTCGGCCGCAGTCGATGCATCGACCGCAGGAGCGGCCAGGGTGAGAATGTCCCGTTACGTTGACGTGCTTCCAGACCCGGGGCGCGCGCTGAGCCAGCTCTTCACCTATCGAGTCCCCGAGTCTCTGCGAGCATCGGTGCGGGTCGGGGTGCAGGTGCTGGTGCCCTTCGGCGCGCGCGTGGTGGTGGGTGTGGTGGCCGGGCTGCGGGAGGAGAGCGAGCGGGCCGATCTGAAAGAGGTGGAGGCCGTGCTCGAGGATGCTCCCGCGCTCCCCGAAGAGGCGCTCCCACTGGCGCGCTGGATGGCCGACTACTACCTCTGCGAGCTGGGAGAAGCGCTGCGGCCCTTCCTCACCGAGGGGATGACGTACCGCATCGGGCGGCGCTTCCGGCTGACGGGCGGACCGATTTCACCTTCTCTGCGGGGGCACCCGGAGGCGGGTCCTGTCGTGCGGCACCTGGAGGCCGCCGACTCGGAGGTCAGTCTGGGGCGGCTGCGGCGCACATTGTCCGGCCCGCGGCTGCGGCGCGCGCTGCGGCTGTTGAAGTCACATGATGTGGTGGCGGAGCGCGCGACCCTCCGTCCACCCAGAGCGCGGGCGCGCCAGATGCGGGTGGTGGAGTCGGCGGTGAGCGCGGCGGAAGCAGAGGCCTACTGCGAGAAACATGCAGGGAAAGCGCCGGCCCGGGTGGCGTGCCTGCGAGCAGCAGCAGCGGCGGGGCCGCTGCCCGCAGCGGAACTCGCAACAGGAGTAGGGGTATCCGTCTCCACGGTCCAGGCGCTGGTGAAGCAGGGGTTGCTTCGCGTTCGGTGGACGCCGGTACGCAGAATGCCGTGGGGGTCGCTGGTGGAGAAGGCAGCGCCGCCGGTCTGCCTGACTGCGGAGCAGAGAGCGGCCGTTGCTGCGATCGTCGGGGCGGTGGAGTCCGGGCGACCGGAGTCTTTTCTCATCTACGGGGTGAGGGCGAGTGGGAAGACGGAGGTGTTCCTCCGCGCCATCGAGCGCGTGCTGGAATTGAGTCGGCAGGCGATCGTGCTGATGCCGGAGATCTCGCTGACCGCGCAGGCGGTCGGCATCTACCGCGCCCGATTCGGCGACCGAGTAGCGATTCTGCACAGCGCCTTGTCGGTGGGGGAGCGCTGGGACGAGTGGCGGCGGATTCGCACGGGCGAGGCGGCGGTGGTCATCGGAGCGCGTTCGGCCGTCTTTGCCCCGACCTCGTCTCTGGGCTTGATCGTGGT
>JAUVSA010000022.1 GCA_030597345.1 Bacillota bacterium | reverse complement strand
CGATGAACTTCTGGATTCGCCGCCAATATGGAAGGGACCTGCTCGATCTATGGTGTGCCGTAACACATGGTGGGATTGTCAGCATGGCTGTGTCTCGGCTTCGAGTCGGTTTGGAGGGTCACAGGCGTGTGTGAGCCGACGCTCAGGTCGATCCCTCGGGAGACGGGGGCGGAATCAAACTTGTGGGGAGGCGGCAAGCACCACGCCCGCGGCTGGCGCGCGGCGGTACGGGCTCAGGTGGGCTTCCAGCCCCACATGGTTTCGTCCGGACCTAGGCGATTCCATACTCCGCGCCCGGCCTCGTCGAGCTGCTGGTAGTCGTCTTGGGTCAGCGTGACATCGAGGGCGCCGATATTCTGGTCCCACTGGGAAGTGCTACTGGCCCCCATCATCACAGAGGTGACACCAGGGGTCTGCAAGAGCCAGGCCAGCGCAGTCTGGGAGGAGGTGGTGCCGAGCCTGTCGGCAATGCGGTCCACGAGGGATGCCACCTCGAGTGAATGGGGCAGCACGTCGGCGGAAAAGAGCAGATTGTGGTCGCGCGGGCCGCCGCGGGTGGTTGCCTTGTGGCGAGTGTAGCGGCCAGTGAGGAGCCCCTGCGCGAGGGGGGAGTATGGGGTCACCGCCACATTCTGCTCGCGACAGAAGGCGAGCAGATCGTCGGGGATGCGCCACAGGATGGACAGCGGGGGCTGGAGGCTGACGACGCCGTAGTTGAGGGCGATCCGCATCTGCTCCAGGTTGAAATTCGACACGCCAATGGCGCGGATCTTCCCTGCCTCTCGCTGCCGAGCCATCTCCTCGAAGAAAGGTTCTAGCGGGAGGCTCGGGACGGGCCAGTGACAGATGTACAAGTCAACGTAGTCGGTGCGCAAGCATTCGAGGCTGGCGTCGATGTTGGGGGCCACTTCCTCGGGCTTGCAGTGCATCATCTTGGTGGCAATGACCACCTCGTCGCGGCGGCCCTCCACGGCCTTGCCGATGACCTCCTCGGACTTGCCTCGCCCGTAGCCGCGGGCGCTGTCGAGGAGATTGCAGCCGCGGTCGAGGGCGTGCCGAATGACAGCGACGGCGGCGGCCTCGCTCTCGGGGCCCCAGCCTGCCTGGCCGCCCATGTTCCAGGTGCCAAGGGCGATTCGGGTCACTTGAATCTGTGAGCTGCCAAGCGCGACTTTTTCCATGCTGTTCCCCCAGTTAGAGTAAGCTGAGATCCTGCTAGCTGATATTCTGCTCGGGTGGCCGGGTTCCCCCGCCAGGTACTGGTGTCGCGCCGGAACACGGACGCCGCGCGGGAGGCACGCGCGCGAAGTTGATAAGCCGAAGCTGCGGATGGGACAGCATCTGCTGCTCGGCGGCGGAGGCGCTGGCCGGGCTCAGCGGGTAGGGATGACGAACTTCTCGCCGATGTCGAGCCTGTGAAAGCGGCGCTCTGCGTCCTCGACCCCGGCGCCCACCGCGGCCGGATCGCCGGTGCACCAATACAGATCGGCGTCGTAAGTGCCATAGTGGCAGGGGATGATGTGTCGGGCGCGGGTTGTGTTGGCGAGTCGGATGGCGCCCTCGGTGCCGAAGACATGGGGGGCAATCGGGAGAAGCAGCACGTCGACATCCGTGACCTTGAGATGCTCGTCCATGAGCTCGGAATCGCCGGCATGCCAGATGGTGAGCCCACCAGTCTGGATGATGAAGCCGCAGCAGTCGCCGCGTTCCGTATGTATGAGGTCCTCCTCGTGTTTGGCGACAGTGGGGACCACGGTGATATTGCCGACGCGCATCCGCTGGCCGTAGCGGGCCACCCGGAGGCGCCCTTCGGGGATGCCAAGCTGGCGCAGCTTGAGAGCTGTGCGCTGGGTGCCAACGAAGAGCGCATGGGTGCGAGCCGCCAGCTCCGGCAGGGTGCGATGAGCGGCATGGTCGCCGTGGTCGTGGGTGATGAGGATGAGGTCGGCGCGGTCGATGGCGCGGGCGCGAATGGGGAGCGGTGAGAGAAGGGGAAGGCCCACTTCGGAGGTCACCGGATCGGCGTCATCCTGAAGCTCGATGACAGGGTCGATGAGGATCAGCGGCCCGGCGGCATTTACGGCGAAGCCTGCGTTTCCCAGCCACCAGATGGTCACGCCGACGGCCTCGAGGTCTAGTAGGTCTCTCAGGTCGATACTCGGCACGGGCGCACCTCGGATTGTCGGTCTGTAGTGGGGTTCGCCTCGTGGCTGCGGGAGTCCTGCCGTAGTATCCGGGGGCCGTTGGGCGGCAGAGGGCGCGCTGTGCGCTGCGGCGAACCTATCGAGCAGGGCGCGCGATTTGGTCTGGCCCGGTGTGTGGGATGAAACCGATACGCTTGTCGGAAGTCTGTGAATTCCTTCCGGGGAAGTTTCGCCCGGCGCTGGTCTATGGGTCGGGGAGGATGCGAGCGTTTGTTCTCTGCCTGGAGCCGGGCCAGGGTATGGAGCCGCGGGCCGACTCGGAGGAGATGGTGTGTTATGTGCTGGAGGGGCGGGGGAGACTGCGGATTGGCGAAGATGAGTACGAAGTGTCGGCAGGGGACTTTGCAGGAGTGGCAGGGGGGGAAGTGCGCGGGGTGGAGGCGGAGGAGCGAATGACGGTCTTGTGGGTGCACGTGAGCGCGGCGAAGGGATGTGATGGCTGAAGAGAAGAGGAGGGTCGGGTTCGTGGGATGCCCGCCGGAGGAGGCGCTGGCGCCGCGGCGAGGCGAGGAGCTGATGGATCTGGACAATGTGGTGGAAGGGGTGGAAGCGCGGAGCGAGTCGCTGCTGCCGCGGACGACTTGTTGCATCATCCGTCGGATCCTGGACAATGCATTGGCGCTGGATCTGGACGAGATCGTGATAGATGAGGGATATGGGAAGTGCGATGCGGCGCGGGGACTTGTAGAGGTGTTGGAGGGGCTGCTGGAGATTCCGATCGTGCGGACGCAGAACGAGAATCGAGAGGCTGCCGGGACGCCGATCTGCGACTCGGACTTGCCCGTTCTGCGGAAGATGGAGCTGATTCTGGAGGGGCTGGTTCGGCCGCAGAAGATTGACTTGCCGGGGGAGCCGAAGCCGCGGGCGGCGATCTGGGGAGTGCCGGCGGCCGATCTGTCGATCTACGAGCTGCTCCCCGACGGCGCGCAGGTGTTGGGGTGGACGCGCTGTCTGGAGAACCGGACGCCGGCGGATTGGGAGCTGGAGATGTACGTGCCGGAGGGAGTGCCGACGGTCTTCTATGCCCAGACGTTCTGTCCGAAGAACGTGGTGGCCCAACACTTGGCGAGGCGACACCATGGGCTGCACGTGGACGCGGACGGTGTGCTGTCACAGCCGGTGAGGGCGAAGATCGAGGCGTTTCTACGGTTTCGGGGGGCCTGGGCTCGTGCTGCGTAGCGACGCCACTTCCCAGAGTGGAACCTGAGATGGCGGTGCTCGGCGACTTCGGGACGACGTGGACGAAGCTGCTCGACACGGAGACGGGGCAGCGGCGGGTGGTGCCGACCCGCGAGGCACGGGATGTGAAGGCCGACATCGCGACGGGGCACAACGCACGGCGGCGAGCGCCCCGGCACGTGAATGAGCTGATCGCGCTGGCGCAGGGGGGAGGGCGGCTGATCTCGGAGGCGCAGTTTCTGGTGTTGGACGTGGGGTCGCGGGATGTGAAATATGTGCACATGCGGCGGGGGGAGTTGGCGGGGATGGACTGGACGACGACTTGCGGGGCGCTCACCGGGTTCACGCTGGAGCTGCTTGGGAGGTACTACGGTCTGGACTACGACGCGATCGAGCCCTCCGCGAAGTCGGTGCCGGTGACGTGTGCGGTGCTGGGGATGGAGCAGCTCTTCGAGCTGGTGTCGGAGGGAGTGTCGGAGGAGGAGGCGGTGGCGCGTTTTGCGCGGGGAATCGCCATGAACGCATACCGCTTCATCGGGGAGCCGAAGCAGTTCTATCTGTCGGGAGGGATGTGCGACAACAGGCTCTTCCTGCGGAGCTTCCCGGAGGAGGTGGAGGTGAGGCCCCTGGGGAGGTTTGTGTTGGTGGAGGGGCTGGTGGGAGAACCGGAGAGGGCGTCTGTCGGAGGCAGGGGAGGAGAGTAATGGAGGGCGACGGCAGGAGAGGGCTGGCGAGGGCGCAGTTGGTCGCGACGCTGATCTACGTCGTGCCACTCGTGGTGTTTCCGATGGTGGGCCGGATGGTGAAGGTGAGTGCAACGGTGGATGGGGAGAGTCTGCGCGTGCTCGCGTTGGCGCTGGGCGTGGTGGGGGCGGCTGACTATGGGATATCGCTGTTTCTGGAGCAGCGGATGCTTGCGCGAGGGCGAACTGGTGGGACGACAGCGGCAAGTGCTGTGTTCTCCACTGCGGTCGTGGTGGCCTCTTTCGGCGCGAGCTTGGCGGTCTACGGGCTGGTGCTGACGCTGGTGGGAGCGCCGGGATGGGGGGCGGCGCTCTATGTGTTGTGCGCGGCACATGGGCTGCATTTGATGATCAGATGGCCGCGGTATGCACGTGCGGCCGAGGGGGCGGCGCACCAATAGTGAGTGTGGAGGTAGAGAGATGGCGATAGATGTCCACGTACACGGCAGGGGAGGAGAGGACGGAGACGCGATTCTGAAGGCGATGGACGAGGTGGGGCTGGAGCGGGTAGTGTTGTTCGCAGTGCCGCCGCATCGGGCGATGAGGGAAGGAGGGACGCCGCCGGAGGACGCGCACAGGCAGTCGATCGATGATATCGCGCGGATAGTGGCGCCGGATCCAGACCGGATCATAGGGTTCGCGTGGATCGAGCCGCCGCTGCCAGATGCGCTGGAGGGGATCGACTACGCGCTTGATGAGAAAGGTCTGAAGGGCGTGAAGATGATCCCGAACCACTGGTATCCGGCGGACGAGCGCGCACAGGCCTGCTACAAGAAGATCGAGGAATACGGCAAGCCGATGCTGTTTCACACCGGTATCCTCTGGGGGCGGAGCGACACGTCGCAGTATTGCCGGCCGGCCTACTTCGAGATCATGCTCCACTATCCCGGGATCCGCTTCGCCATGGCGCACATGAGCTGGCCGTGGACTGATGAATGCATGGCGGTCAACGGAAAGTTCAAGGAGAACCAGGAGGGGGAGTGGACTAGCTACGTGGATATCACGAGCGGGGCGCCGCGCATCTGGAAGGTGGAGGCGCTGCGGAAGGCGCTCAGCTATCTCGGAGACGAGCACATACTGTATGGGAGCGATTGCGGCCTGCCGGGCGGCGCGGACTACGCTCGCGTGCGCCTGCGGGAGGATGAGGAGATGCTGCGGGAAGCAGGAGCTTCCGACGAAACGGTCGAGCGGGTGCTGAGCACGAACGCGCTGCGGTGGCTGGGGCTAGAGTAGGGGCGGACGATCAGCTCCCCTTGACTCGCTGGACGTGCTGGACGAGCTTCCGGCCGAGCATGCGGCAGGCGGCAAGCTCACGGTCGTCGGGCTCTCCCACGGCGACGGCGCCGTAGTGGGCGGTCATGCCCGGGGAGCTGTACTCGGTTACGGCGAAGACGAGCATGCCGTAGTTCAGCATGACGCTGAGGATAGAGAGGCAGGTCATCTCGCTGCCGCCGCCCTGCCCGCCGGCGGTGCTGAAGGCGCAGCCGACCTTGTCCTCGACTTTTCCCCAGACGCAGGTGGACTCGTCGAAGAACTTCTTCAGCTTCCAGGTCATCTGACCGCACCAGGTGGGGGAGCCGACGGCGAGGCCGTCGTGCTCGAAGAGGTCGCGGGGGTCAGCGTCATCCACGGACTTGAGGGTGACGTCAGTGTCGGGGATCGCGCCGGCGCCGTCCGCGACGGCTTCGGCCATGGTGCGGGTGTTTCCGGAGTGAGTGTCGTAGAGGACGAGTATCTTCGCCATCATTGTCTCCGAAGCAGATCGGGTGGTACGGGGGATGCCTTCGGGAGAGGCGAGGGCATTCCTGCCGTGGGTGTGGAGGCGAAGGGGACGGACGGGCGCACTGGGCCGCGAGGACGGAGGAGGAGGCCGGAGAGAGGACTTCGCGAGAACGGGTTGGGAAAGCGCTGCGGCACGGGCGGCCGGACCGGGTGCCGATTCACGAGTCGTTCTGGGAGGCGACGGCCAATCGGTGGCGGGAGGAGGGGCTGCCGGCGGACGTGTCACCAGACGACCATTTCGGGACGGAGATTCGCGACATATCGGTGGACAACTCGTTCGGGTTTGAGTGGCAAGAGGTAGAGCGGACGGAGGAGTGCGTGGTGGTGCGGGACGAGTGGGGAATCCTGAAGCGAGACTGGGTGGACCATCGGTCAACACCTGAACTGCTGGACTTCCTCGTTAAGTCGCGCGCGCAGTGGGATGAGGTGAAGGGGCGTCTGAAGCCAGATCCGGCACGCGTGGAGTGGGATGGTATGAGGGCGCAGCACGCGCGGTGGCGGGAGGAGGGGAAGTTCGTCTGTCTGAGCGCGATTCCGGGATATGAGGCGACCTGGCGGAAGATCGGCCCGGAGGCGCTGCTGATGGCGATTGCCGATGATCCGGACTGGGTGCGGGAGATGTACGAGTACGATGCCGAGATGGTCATCGGGATGACGAAGCTGTACCTGGAGCGTGGGTTCGAGTTCGATGGGGCGTGGCTGTGGGATGATCTGGCCTACAAGAACGGGCCGCTGTTCTCGCCGCGGGCCTACCGGGAGCAGCTTCTGCCCTGCCACAAGCGGCTGTGCGAGTTCTTCCACGAGCAGGGATGGCCGGTGATATTGCATTCGTGCGGTAACATCACGGCCCTGGTGCCGGATCTGATCGACGCCGGGTTCGAGTGCCTCCAGGCGCTGGAGGTGAAGGCTGGGGTGGACCTGGGAGAGCTGGTGCGGGAGTACGGGCGAGACCTGTGCTTCATGGGTGGAGTGGATGTGCGGACGTTCTTCGCCGAAGACGAGGCCGAGATGGAGCGAGAGATCAAGAGGAAGCTCGAGATCGGGATGTCGAGCCCGGGGGGATACGTGTTCCATTCGGACCATTCGATACCGACGCAGGTGAGCTTCGAGAGGTACGGGAGGGTGGTCGAGCTGGTGAGAGAATGGGGGGTGTATGAGTAGAGGCTTGCTGTCCTGCCTTCAGGAAGAAGCGACCTCTAGCCGGGCGAGCTGGAAGGTGAGGTGGATGGGTCGGTCGCCGGGGCGGAACGAGTAGACGAGTTGGGAGCGGCCGTCGGAAAGGCGGAGCTGGTGGACGGGGTCCCTCACTCGGTCCCACGGTCCGGTCATGTGGCGCGCGTATACTACCCACCAGCCGGAGGGGAGGGTGATGGTGAGTTCGGCCTCGTCGGGGCGGGGGGCGGCGGCGCTCACGCTCAGGTTCAGGAGGCGACGCTCGCTGTCGTAGGCGGCCGCTGCGGTTAGTTCGGCATTTCCCGGGCTCAGCGTGACTCGGCCTCCGGCTAACTCGAGGCGCCCTCTGGCAGTGCGGAATCCGGAGCGCGCAAGAAGCTCGGCCTGGCCGGAGGGTGGCTCGCCGAAACGGGCGACGAGGTCGAAGTTGGCGTCGGGGAAGGGGAGGGGCTTCTCGCGCTGAGGCACCAGCCAGGACAGCAGATCCGTCAGCAGGGGATCGGTGTCGAGGTAGACGTGACCCTTGTTGCGGACCCAGATCTGGGGAGGGCCGTCCCAGGTGCGGATCCAATAGCCGCGGATGGTCTGGCGCCAGCCGGAGGGTGGGTTGCTCGGAGAGACGATGATCGCAGCGGAGTCGGCCGGAGGCTGGCCGAGGTAGTCGGCGACGGGGAACTGGTGGTTCCGGTGGCGGAGCAGCTCTCGAGCGAGGCGGGCGGCGTGCTCGGGTGAGCGACGGTGGAGGACCAGGGCGGGGCCGGACTGGGATAGGAGCCCTTCGGCATCGAATGCCGGCGGGGGCGGCGGAGGTGATGCGGCAGACATGGGCTTGGCTATGAATTCGAGGCCGGCCTCCGAACTCCGCACGTCGAAGTGGGTGCGGACGAGGCCCATGAGAAGAACTGCGGAATCCCAGAGGCGGCGCTTCTCGCCGCCCCAGGCCGGGTCGTGCATATCGTGGAACTCCCAGACACAGCCGGTGGCGGAGGTGAAGTTCAGGACCTGACGGGCTACGTGGTCAGCGAAGTTGGAGCCCGGACAGGCAGCGGCTGCATGGAGGACATAGCCGGGGGTGCCGCCGTCGATGGTGGCGCTGCGGGAGTGGGCGCGGATACCGCGATCGAAGCTGAGACGGTTCCAGCTCGTTGTCAGGCCTGCGGATAGGTGTGGGTCGGTCGCCGGGAGGACGTCGAGGATGGCGCCGCGGGCGAGCACTCCCGGGCAGAGAGATAGATCGAGCGATCCATCGCTACCACGTCCAGCCGCGTACCACTCCGCGTCGCCAAGCCGGGGCAGGAAGCGGCGGAGGCCGAGCCGTCCCTGAGAGGCCATCACCTGGTAGCGCGCGGCACGGTCGGGGTCGCCGGCGCGGGCGGCAAGCTCGGCGCCGTACTCGGCGGAGGCGATGAGGAGCCAGGAGTTGTCGAGCATGTCGTCGAGCTCGCGGGCGGGGGCGGCCAGCAGCCAGGTCTCATCTCCGTTCATGGGTTGGAGGCCGTTGGGCGGGACGGCCGCATCGTCGAGACAGCCGCGGACCATGTCCCAGTAGGTGAGGCCATCGATCCCGGCGAGGCGCTCGGCATCGCGAGCCATGAGCACGAGGTAGTGGGGTAGCTCGACGCCCTGGTAGCCGTAGCCGGCCGCGCGGGACACCGGAATCTGGTAGTAGGAGGCGATGCCCGACGCGCGCCAGGCTCGATGGAAGAAGTCAAGGTTGACGCGAGCTTCATGCACGCGACCGAGCTCGAGGAGAGCTCGCTGGACCCAGTAGCTGTCACGCACGTAGGCGCGGTCGTGAGGGTATCGGAGCGATCCAGTGTGGATGGCTTCGGGGCCGACGTGAGCGCGCGTGAGGCAGAGGAGGGAATCGAAGAGGTCATCGGTGCGTGTATTGCCAGTGGCGAGGGGGGTGCGCGCACACCACTCGGTCCATTCGGACCTGGTGCTGTCCAGGATTTCGAGCAGGTTCGGAAGTGCGGCCTGGGCGCGGGCTACATGGCCGGCGAGCGCCTCCTTTTCCTCGACGGCAATGAAGAGGAGTGCAGCCGCAGCCTGCTGTCCCGGCCGCAGAGACCCGATGTCGGCCTCGATGTCTTCCTCGCGAGTGGCGAGCGGCGCGTCGGAGACGAGCGCGAGATGGTCGCCGCGCTGCCAGGTGTGGGCGTCGATGGAGGACCATTCGTCGGAGGCCAAGAACCGGACGGCGAGATGGAGGCGCTGCGCGGACTCGCCAGTGTTCTCGAAGAGGAACCACCGGACGAGGAAGTTCTGGTCGGGGCCCATCGGAGCGAAGGTGACGCTTGTGACGCGGAGGCCGTCGAGCTGGCTCTCGGAGACAGCGAGGGCGGTGTGGCGAAGGCGACGGAGGGTCTGGTCGGGGAAGTCGGCGAGGGGCACCGGGCTGGGGCGATCTCGGGCGGCGCGGCCCTGCATGCGCAGGGCAAGGGTGAGGGGCCTGGGAAGGACACGAACCGTGCGGCGGTCGGCATAGAACACGTCGAGGGAGGTTAGGTCATCGGGATTGCAGCCGACGGCGGCGAATATGTTGGGGCTGCCGAGGGTGAGGCCATCGGGGCTGGGAGGTTTCTCCGGACTGCTGTCCTCGTGCTTGAAGGTGGACCACGTGGAGTAGCTCTGGGCCTCGAGCCAGGCGGCGAGCTTCTCGGCCTGTGCGCTGCCGACGGGAGAGCGACCCGCGCAGCCCGGCAGCAGCGCGAGCGTAAGCACCATGAGCGCAAGTTCCACGCGGCGCTTCATCGTTATGGTGTGACTCCTGCAGGAAAGCGCCAAGACTCTATGCGCGCGAGCCGCAGTTCGTCAACGGGAGCCCAGCGCGGCAGGGCGCTGGCGAGGCCTGGTTCACTCTCCTGTAGGTAGGAGTTCTTCGTTGATCTCCACGCCGAGGCCCGGACCTTCGGGGACCGTCAAGTAGCCGTCCTTGACTTCGAGGGCTGGCTCTCGGAAGAGTGACTGCATCAGGGGATTGGGCTCGATGTTGTACTCTTGAGAGTAGCGGACGTTCGGCGTGGCAGCGGCGAAGTGGAGGGTGGCGAGGGTGCCGAGGGGCTGGGTCTGATGGGGGGTGCAGACACATCCGAAGGCCTCCGCCAGGTTGGCGATCTTCTTGCAGACGGAGAAGCCGCCGGCCTTGATGAGGTCCGGCTGCACGATGTCCACCACCTGGCGCTCGAGCATCTCCCGGAAACGAGGCAGCTCCCAGTCCTGCTCGCCTCCGGCGACGGGCATGTCTAGCGCCTTCGCGACTTTAGCGGTCGAGTCGAGATCCCAGTACGGGCACGGCTCCTCGAAGTGGAAGACCCGGTATTCCTCGAGACGGCGGCCCAGCTCGATGGCGCGCGGCGCGGTGTAGCAGCTATTGCCATCCACCATGATCTCGATGTCATCGCCGAGGACCGCGCGCACTTCCTTGACGACTTCGAGAGAGCGGCCGGGGGCAGCGTCCTGGTCGAATCCGAAGGCGGAGCCGACGCGGACCTTGACGGCGGTGAACCCGTGCTTCTCGACGAGGCCGGCGAGACGCTTGGCCTCATCCACGGGGCTGATGTCCCGCCGCATGCTGGAGGCGTACATGCGGATCTTCTTGCGATACGCCCCGCCCAGGAGCTTGTATATCGGCTGGCCCAGGGCCTTGCCCATGATGTCCCAGAGGGCGATCTCGATTCCGCTCACCGCCATCGCCATGCTCTGTCCCGCGAGCTTGTAGGTCGAGACGAGCAGTCTCTCAACGATGGCCTCGACGTCGAAGGGGTCGCAACCCACGGTCAGAGACACCAAGGCGTGCTCCAGATGGGCCGCTACCAGATGGTTGTTCATGGGGCTGCATTCGCCGTAGCCGACGATGCCTTCGTCGGTGGTTACGCGGACCAACAGATTATGCTCGACGTGAATGGGTGTGATCTGCGTGATCTTCATGTCTTCTCCTCTTCTATTGACGACTGGCGACTGCCTCTCGGCGGCTTACGGCGCTGCCGAGACATCGGCCCCAGGTACGAGCGGGCCATCAGATTCGGCCCTGCGTTACTACAGCTACCGCGGTCCAGATACCGACGTTCGCCATGTCGCCGACGATCAGGCCGATCGCCAATGGGACGGTCACGCGGTAGAGCCGAAGACCGCCATAGCGAATCACTAGCGACTTCAGAGCCCACCCTACGAAGAAGGGCATGTAGTGCCAATGAGCGCCCCAGGGATTGGCGGCGATATAGCCCAGCGGGTGAAAGGGCCACCACCAGAATCTCAGTCGCATCATGCCGAGGAACACCGCGACGGCTCCTCCCGACAAGAAAGCGATGATGCCGCCCGTGTTCGTCGTGCTCGCTGCTGGGTCCGAGAGGTAGTTGGCTATGCGGCTGCCAGCATTCAGGGTTTGCCAGGAGAAGTTCGTGTAGTGCAGTGCCCTGCGCGTCCCCATGAAGCCGTACTGGTACATCAAGGTCAGCGAGACGTAGCTGGAGAGGAGCAGCGCGAGCAGCAAAACGCCGACGATCGCCACCAGCAGGCGGCGGGAGTTGATTTTCGCTGAATCGGCGATCTTGAACGAGTCCATGACGGTGCCGGGAAGCGCCTCGAAAGACAACCCGGTCCCGGACTGGAACGCCCAGTGGGTAGAGATCAGAGTCACAAGTTCGGCCCTCCGAAAGACGCCCATACCGACGGTACCCAGAAAGAGCTGCTGAATCTCGGCTGGGTAGCAGAGAAAGCCGAGACCGGCCTCGGCTCTCAATCGTACCATAAGAGCGAAGTAGCCGAGCATGATTCCCATGAAGAGGATGCCGACCACCGGTCGGCATCCCGCAAGCCAACAGAAGTAAGAGAGGCCGGTGAAGGACACTAGGAAGCCGATCACTGCCCACCGGTAGGAGAGGGGTCCGTACGTGTCCACCTCGCGGCCGGCGCGGCTGAACGCGAGGCGGACGACGTGAATCAGATGGCGGCGCGCCACCCAGAGCACGAAGGCCAGGAGGGTGAATGCAGCGCCGGCTCCCTGGAAGTACGGGGCCGGGAACTCCGCCCCGTACCACTCAGACGGGAGCTGCGGCGTCGCCCCGTTAAGGACAGCGATGACATGCAGCGAGAGGCGAACGAGCCAGAAGAACCAGACTGAGAAGGCGAGTTCGCGGGGAACGAGGTAAGCGATGGCGATCATCCAGGGCCAGAGCACCAACTCGACACTGCCGAGCCCGGCCCATGGCCCAACCCTCTGCCAGCCAATGATGGGGATGGGCCCCAGGGGTATCGTGGGGATGGACGGTACTCGTTGGGCTAGACTGTTGTTGAAGGTGATGCACAGGGAGATGATCACGCCCAGCCAGAAAAGCGAACTGAGTGGTGGGGAGCCTGGCCGGGCGTCGCCGTCCGGGCCGGACTGCCTGACCATTTGAAGGGGGATCTGGGCGAGGGGGAAGCTGAGCCTCTCGTGGGTGATCCACTGTCTTCGGAAGAGAACCATGAGCGAGATGGTTGCCGTGAAGAGCAGGATCATCAGCAGGCAAAGCGCTCCCAGAGGGACCCACCAAGCAGACCAGGGAGTGGTCGCCGCGCCCTGGAAGTAGCCGTCGACTACTTCGAACTCAGAGGGGGCAAACCAGGTGGGGACATAGTCGAGGAACAGGGTTTCCCACAGAGGCTGAGTGCGAGCCATGTAGTGGTAGGCGACGTTGCGGGAGAGGGCGAGGGGGAACATCCCGTGACTGATGACGGTGCCGCCGATCAGCACCAGCGAGTAGATCGTGAGCAGCTCGCGGCGCGTGAGGCCGCTGCGGCGGAGAGGCGGAAGGGCCATGAGTGCGGTGAGCAGGAGCAGCACGAGGATGGGTGCGGAAGCGGGTACGCCAGAGGTCAGGTCCGGGACCTGGTACCAGATGATCTCCACGTAGAAGGCGAGGGGCGTCAGTATTGTCAATGCCACGAGGGCCACTAGCACCGCGCGCCAAGTGACGCCGCCAGTTCGGTCGACAGAGCTCCCAGGGCGGCGCTCCACAGGACTTATCTGCGTGCCGTTCATCGCCGATATGGGGTCAGCCATCGCGCATAGGGTACCACGACCCCGGCGGGGCTGCCTGCACGCGGAGAAGATGAAGGCCGTGACGGGGAGCTGGCGCGCCGACCGCAGCATCCGGCGGCAACAGGAGGCCACGGACGGCCGAATTCAGGTGCACAGGTGACGCGCGAAGCCGTGTCTCCTCAGGAGGAGCACTCTGGAGAGCGTTGATCGCGGGAGGACGGAGGGCTTACCCTAGGGCGCGGCGAGAACCGCGGACGGTGCGGCCGCGGTTCCCGGAGCTGCTGCGTGTGGTCCAAGTGGCAGCAGTGCGGTCTGTTCCTATCGACGCGGTAGGAGCCTGATGTGGTCCGAGCCCTCGAAGCTCTGACCAGCGTAAGTGGCGCCGCTCAACACTGCTGTGCCGTCCTGGAGTTCGAGAGGGTCAAGGTCCTGTATGGCGAATTTGAGCACCAGATCGAGCAGTCCGTCGCCATCGACGTCCTCGAAGCGGGCCATGAGCCTGCCGTTCCTGCCCCTGGTGGCAACTCCAGCGCCGGCGAGGGGTACGGTCTCGGGGACGATCTGAGTGGCATCGAAGCTCTCGGTGGAGAAGACCGCGACCGGGAGCAGGCCCCTCGACGGCAGGTGGATGGTATTGGGGTTCCCGCCTGGCTGGACATCCAGCTCGACCGCAAGCGTTGTCGAAGACTCCCATATGGCAACATCATCGAAGTAGACCACGTTGCTGTAGTTGACGTAGGGGTATTCCCAATAGCTACCCGCGGCCACACCCCACTGATCCAGCACCAGGTTCCCCATGTCGAGATCGGTGAAGGTATTGGGAGTGATGTCCACGTCCTGGGCAACGAGGTTGCCGTCAACCCACAGGTCGGCAGTGAGCGTGTCGTAGTTCAGATCGGCGCGGACGGTGCACCAGGCGCCCGGCGTGTAGGGGCCCAGGTAGACCGCATTCTCACCATAGAAGGAGACGTCGCCGTATCCGGCATCGACGCGGAAGTAGTTCCACATCGGAGCCTGGTAGCCGTTGCGGGTCATGAAGCCAACCAGGCCCACCCATCCGTAGCTTGGATCGACGCACACAGATGCCTGGTAACTGAGCTGGTTGGGGAGTCCGTCCAGGCGCACGTAGTCCATGCGCGCGGACCACGGCCAGCTGTCCAGACGGAACGACTTGCTGCCGCTGTAGTAGGCCAGGTCCGACACGTAGGCGTTCTTCCCGAGGGAGAGGGCGAGCCACTCGCTAGCATAGGGGTAGGAGCCGACGGCGACGTCTTCGAAGCCGTCATCGAAGGTCGGGGGAACGCACCAGGCAGTGCCGCGGAATGGCACGGCCAAGGTTAAGAAGAGAAGGCAAAGCAACCTGAGACCGCCTCTGTCCATTGGTAACTGCCGCCAACATGGTTATTCCAGAGATAGGATGGTGGGACGCCGAGCGAAGCGTGAGCTTTCGTGGGCGATCAGGCTCCTGCGGCTGGTGT
>JAUVSA010000178.1 GCA_030597345.1 Bacillota bacterium | reverse complement strand
CTCACCAGCGGGAACTGTCGAAACACAAGTCGCACCTTCTCGCCGAGAGATTCCACCGCTCGTTCGATCACCGGGTGCGACCTCTGACAGTCCGGGCACTCGAAGTCCGCGTACTCCACCAGCGTCACCGGCGCCTCCGCCGGACCTCGCGACCAATCATCCTCCGTGACCGGTTGCTTCAAGGTGTGGGCCAGCCCCGCCATGCCTACCCCTCCTGCATCGAATCCAGAGCCTCCAGTAGGCCATCCGCGCCCGGATTCTTCCTCAGCTCGGACACATAGCTATACCTTATCGTCCCCTCCGAATCAACGATGAACAGCGCCCGCTCCGCGACCCCATCCTCTCGCATCACCCCGTACTTCTCAGCCACCGCGCCCTTGGGATGAAAGTCCGCCAGCAGCGGAAACGTGATTCCGTGAGACTTGGCGAACGCCTGCTGCGTGTACTTGCTGTCCACCGAAACCCCGATCACTCGCGCCCCCAGCCGCTCGAACTCATCCGATACTTCCTGATACAAGCTCAGTTGGTCGCTGCACACGGGACTGAACGCAAGCGGATAGAACGCCAGAATCGCGAACCGTGTCTCCTTCAGCACCTCCCACAGGGTCAGCGGCTCCTCCGTCGTCCCCTCGAGCGTGAAGTCAGGCGCCTTCGCGCCCACAGTCAATGGCGGCATCGATCTCCTCCTTCCGCAAAGTCTCTCTCCCACATTCAGCGCCTTGCGCCCACCGCCTCCGCCTTCCAACCTCGCCATGTCGCGCTCGCCTCCCAACGGCCGCTCTCTGCAGGTGCTGCACGCTCAGCCAGAGAAGAGCAGTGCGGGCCCGCAGCACGAGCCCGGCCCGGAGTGGCGATCACTCCCCCCAGAGCGATCACTCCCCCCAGAGGAGGAATGGATGGCGACGGCACAGCTCGAACAGAGACTCATCTCCGCGCTGGAGCAGATCGAGGTGATCGACGCCCACGAGCACCTTTCCCCCGAGCACGTCCGCACCAGCGCCAAGGTGGATGTCCTCACTCTTTTCTCTCACTACACCGAGGGCGATCTCAAGGTCGCCGGCATGTCAGATGCCGACTTCCAGGCCAGCCAGAACCACGACCTGCCTCTCGACCGCAGATGGGCCCTCTTCGCGCCCTACTTAGAGCACATCCGATGGGGCTCCTACGCCCGCGCCGCGTTCATCGCCGCGCAGAAGTTCTACGGCGCCGATGATATCAACGAGAAGACCTACATCGAGATCTCGGAGAAGATGGCGAAGGCCAACACCCCCGGCATCTACCAGCGCGTCCTGCGGGATGCCTGCAACATCCGCACCGCCCTCACCCAGTGCGTCCGCACCGATGTGGACAGGCCACTCCTCACCCCGATCATGCCTCTGGTCGCCGACTGGGCACGCGAGCCCGAGCCGGAGACCTGGGAGCGCGTCCAGCGGCCCGCCATCATCGACTGGCAGGGCAACTCCCATGTATTGGATCCATCGCGCGAGGTCCGCACCCTCGATGACCTCCTCTCCGCGCACCGCACCTACACCGAGCGCGTCAAGTCCGAGGGCGCCGTCGGCCTCAAGATGGCGTCGGGCCCCTACCAGCCGCCGAGCCGCGAGGCCGCCAGCCAGTGCTTCGAGGACCTCCAGAAGGGCGCCATATCCTCTCTCCCGACCGCCAATCCCCTCCGCGACTACGTTGTTGACGAGATGATCCGCTTCACCGGCGAGCAGGACCTCGTTGTGGCTGTCCACACCGGCTACTGGGGAGACTTCCGCGCTCTCGATCCCCTTCACATGATCCCCGTCCTCCAGCGCCACCCCAACGTCCGCTTCGACATGTACCACCTCGGCTACCCGTGGGTCCGCGAGTCCATCATGCTCGGCAAGGGCTTCGCCAATGTCTGGCTCAACTTCTGCTGGACCCACATCATCTCCCAGCGCTTCGCCACGGACGCCCTCGACGAGGTGATAGACGTCGTCCCCATGAACAAGATCATCGCCTTCGGCGGCGACTATGCCCTCCCTGTCGAGAAGGTCTACGGCCACCTCGTCATGGCCCGGGAGGACATCGCCCGCGTCCTCGCCGGCCGCATCGAGCGGGGCCAGATGACAGAGGATCAGGCCCTCACCCTCGCCCGCAAGTGGCTCTTCGACAACCCCAAAGACCTCTACCGCCTGGACCTCTGACCCAGGAACCGCAGGGCGATCCAACCTGTCATCCTGAGCGCAGCGAAGGATCTCGCCGTTTTCTCCGCGCCCTCTGCGTCTCCGCGGTGGCCCCCTCCCCGCAGGACCCCTGCCTCCTCGCGGGGAAGGCCTCACCCCATGCCTCCCGAGCGCCGAACCTCCCTCACCGCCGACCTAGCCCTCCTTGCCGTCGCCGCCATCTGGGGCCTCACCTTCAGCGCGGTGCAGCGCGCGCTCGACGACGCGGCGCCGTTCTCCTTCCTCGCCGCTCGCTTCACTCTCGCCGCAGTCGTGCTCGCCCTCGCCTTCCCCCGGCGCGCCTTCCGCGTCAACTGGCGAATGCTGGCCGTCGCCGCCCTCCTCGGCCTCTGGCTCACTGCCGGCTACGCCTTCCAGACCGTGGGACTGCTCTACACCACCGCCTCCAAGTCCGCCTTCATCACGGGCCTCAGCGTCATCCTCGTCCCCCTCCTCTCGCTTGCCCTCTCCCGGGCTCTGCCGAGGCCCAGCTCCGTGCTCGCCGTGGTCCTCGCGACAGGGGGCCTCTATCTGCTCACCTCTCCCGGAGCCATGGGCTTCAACAGGGGAGACCTCCTGACACTGGGCTGCGCCGCCGCCTTCGCCCTCCACATCGTCACCACCGAGCGCGCCGCCCCCCGCCACGATCCCATCCCCCTCGCCTTCTGGCAGATAGTGGCCACCGCGCTCGCATGCACTGCGCTCATGGGTCTGCTGGAATCCCCCCGGCTGTCCCTCGCCCCTTGGACCGTTGCGGCTCTCGTCATCACCGGCGTGCTTGCGACCGCCCTCGCCTTCGCCGTCCAGATGTGGGCACAGCGCCGCACCAGCGCCACCCACGTCGCCGTCATCTTCACCGCCGAGCCCGTCTTCGCCGCCCTCTTCGCCCGCCTCATCCAGCACGAGGTCCTCGGCCTGGCCGGCCTCATGGGCGGCATCCTCATCCTCGCCGGCATCCTCCTCGCCCAGATCGGCCCTCGCTCACGCCCCGACCGACAGCCCTCCTAGCGGACCCCCCGCGCCGCCCACTCCACCACGTACCGCAGCAACCCCTCATACCGCGACTTCCCCGGGAACTTGGCGAACACCGTTACCTCGCCCTTCGCCACCAGCACCTCACCCGAAAACCGGTCGCCCTCTCGGTCGAGCGGCCACCACGCCTGCTCACTCCTCACCACCATCACCTTCTCCGCCCCCGGCACTCGCACCGAGAACTTCACCCTCTCCCCCGCCCTCAGTACACCCGAAAGCGGCCCCTGGAGGTAGCAGTTCCGCCCCAGGAAGTCCCCGAAGGCCTTCGGGAAACGACCGCCTGTCGGACTGCCCTGGGGCACCTCCACCGCGTAATCGAGCGCCCACTCACACCACTTCCGAAGGTCCTGCTTCCTCCCGGCGAAGACCCGAAGTACGTAGTTTCCCGGCGAGGGGAACACTGCGCGAACCGCGAAGTGATTCCCATCGCGCTGCGTGAAGGCATATCGCTCATCCAGTTGCTTCCCACCCTGCAGCACCGCCCCGACCACCACCACGTCGGCCGGAGCGCCGACGGTCACGGCCACCGACCCCTGCGCCTCGATCCGCGCTCCCCTGTGGCTCACCAGCCGCAGTCCGTGCTCGAAGAAGGGCGCCTTCACCAGCGGCCGGCTCAGATACTCCTCTGCGGTGATCGGCGTCGAGAGGAGCTGCCAGCTCGGATCGTCGGGGAAGTGATCGAAGAGGAACTCATCCGGCGAGGTCAGGAAGTAGTGCTCGGTGAAGCTCCGCACAAAGGCGCCGTCCTCGTTTATGTATCCCGCGCCCCACGTGCAGTCCATCAGCTCCCATCCGCTGTCGATTCTCACCGCGTTCCAGGCGTGGTCCTCCATGCTCCCCATCCCGCGGCCCGCCACATAGCCGCGCCCCTTGGAGTGCCCCCTGATGACCTCCGCCTCCAGCCCCGCCGCCTCCGCCAGCGCCTCGAACAGCGCCGCATACCCCCCGCACACACCCCGCCGCGTCGCCAGCGTCTCCTCCGCCTCAGGCTGCCTGTTCAGGAACGACACGTCATACTGGATATTGTGAGCGATCCACGTGAAGATTGCGCGCGCCCTCTCGCCATCATTCCGTGCCGGCCGCACCAGGTACTCGGCCAGCGTCCCGACCTCCCCCGTATATGACGACGGGACCGCCCCTGCATGTCTGTCGATGACGGCAAACCTCTCCTCGGCGGCGGCCGCCCCTCCTGCCGACACAGCCGCCAGCACCATCAGCACCAACGCCGCCCGACCGCTCATTCCTCTATACAAACCTGCTCTGCCCACTCCATCCTGCTTTTACCACGAATCCACCTCCCGCGCGATTGACGCCTGTCGGTGTTCGTTGCTGCGGCAGCGTGCCTGCCCGGCCAGGGCTGCCGAAGCCGCGGTCGGTGTCGGTGTTTCGGTACTTTAGTGCCGAAACCACCTAAATCCCCCACCATAAAAACCCAGCAATTCCCTGCCTTTCTCGCCTATCCTCTTGACACCGCATGGTATAATGCAGAGGGGCCGTGGCAGAACCCATACAGTTCCCCGTGACGTTTCCGTGCTGGTGGTAGTCTAATCAACAGCGAGGAACCCTCCCGG
>JAUVSA010000098.1 GCA_030597345.1 Bacillota bacterium | reverse complement strand
GGCGGCACTCGCAGCCATCTTGTCAGAGGCTGGGGGGTGTGGCTGTGAGGCGCGGCCGGGGATGAGGGCGGGGCATGGCGCCGGGAGTATCCTCCCGACGGGAGCCGAAAAGGGGGCAATGCCCCCTTTGAACCCCCGCAGGAATAGCAGACGGCCGGCCCAACACAACGGGCACGGCTGCAGGCTGAAGCCTGCGGTACCCGGAACGGCCAGGCCCGCCAGACGGCCGGCGGGCAAGTCCTCCGCCGATGGACGCCGCTGGACGCAGATGGGTCGCGGTAGGAATGCCGCTCCTACGAAAGGGCGAACGGCGGGGAGGCGGCTGCGCCGCCTACACAGGTTGAAAACCTGTGCTACCAAGAACGGCAAACGGCCGGCCCAACACAACGGCCACGGGTGCAGGCTGAAGCCTGCGGTACCTGGCTGAAGCCTGTGGTACCCGGAACGGCAGGCGCGAAGGCTCGGTTCGGAGTAGTTCTTCGGGAAGACGTGGAGAACCGGCGGTGGCGGCGAGGCCGATTCCCGCCAGACAAGGCCACGTGGATTCGACCGCGACACTAGAAGCTGTTTCATAACCTCCATCTGAAGTCTGGCAGCTTGCGCTGCCTGAGGTTATGAAACAGCACCATAAGCCGCCAGGCTTCAGCAGGCACATTTCATGCCAGCGTCTCTAACGGACAGCCAGGCGAGTGAGGGTTATAAAATGCGCTCTAGGATGCCTAGGAACGAGCGCGAGAACCAGCTAGAAACGACGGGCGGCCGACTGCCGAGGTGGGCGGTGGTGCTGGTGCACGTGCTGTTCTTCTTCTCGGGGGCGGCGGCGCTGGTGTATGAGGTCGTGTGGATGCGGATGCTGTCGTTCGTGTTCGGGAACACGACCTATGCGGTGAGCGTGGTGCTGGCGGTGTTTCTGGGGGGGCTGGCGGTTGGGGCGTTTATCTTCGGGCGGGTGGCGGTTCGGGGGCGGGGTCTGCTGCGGGTGTATGGGCTGTTGGAGGCGGGAGCGGCTGCCATCGCGCTGATACTGCCGGTGCTCCTGCTGAGGGGGCTGACGCCGGTCTATACCTGGATCTATCAGCGGGCGGGGGAGAGCACGCTGGCGCTGACGGCGGCGAGGCTGGCGCTGAACGGCGCGCTGCTGATCGGCCCCGCGATCCTGCTGGGGGGGACGCTGCCGCTGCTGATCCGCTTCATCGTGCGGCGCGACAGGGGGATGGAGGCCCACATTGGCCGGCTCTACGGGCTGAACACGCTCGGAGCGGTGGCGGGGAGCTTTGCGGCCGGTTTTCTGCTGCTGCCGTTCCTCGGGCTGTGGCTGTCGAATGCGGTGGGGGCGGGGCTGGGGCTGACGGTGGCGGCGGCCGCGCTGCTGACGCATCGAGCGCTCGGCGCGCAGGCGGAAGGGGCTGCGGAGTGGCGGCCCTCCAAGCCGCCGGAGGAGGCAGCGGCCCGTCTGCAGGCGGTGGGGAAGTGGCTGCTGGTGGCGTTTGCGCTGTCGGGGTTTGCGGCCTTGGCGTACGAGGTGCTGTGGACGCGGTTGCTGGCGTTCTTTCTCGAGGGCACTGTCTATGCGTTCAGCGCGATGCTGTGCGTCTACCTGCTGGGGCTGGCATTGGGGAGCCTGGTGTATTCAGTGGTGATCTCCCGCTCGCCTCACCAGGTGAGGTGGTTCGTGATCCTGGAAGTGATCATCGGGGTGTCGGCGGCGGGGACGATTCCAGTGTTTCTGGTGCTGCGGCGGCTGCATCTGCCCAGCATGAACCTGAGCTTCTGGGGACAGACGGAGTGGCTCTTCCTGGGCGCGGCCGCGATCATGATCGTGCCGACGGTGTTGATCGGGGCCGTGTTTCCATTGGTGTGTGGGTTGTGGGCGCGATCGACGGGCCGGGTGGGCGCGAGCGTGGGGCAGGCTTACGTGGTCAATACCATGGGGACCGTGGCCGGCTCTCTGTTGGTGGGGTTCGTGCTCGTTCCGGCGATCGGGGCGCGCCTGTCCTTGTATGCCATGGCTGGGCTGAGCATCTTCGCCGGGCTGATGGTGTGGACGATGATGGGCCGCCGGGGGCGGCCGCGGGCGCTGAGGGGCGCTGCCGCGGTGTTGATTCCGGCGGCGCTGTTCGTGGCGCTGAACCACAGCTTCACCGCGGAAGATCTGGTGGAGGTATACAAGCACGGACAAGCTCTGGAGATCGAGTGGGTCAAGGAGGATATCGACGGGACGGTGACCGTGCAGCGGCGAAGGGCCCAGATGGACACGATAATCGGGCAGGGAGACACTCGGGTGCTGGCCGTCAATGGGACGCCCGTCGCGGGGACGGACTTCGCCCTTCTGACCACGCAGAAGCTGCAGGCGCACATAGCCATGCTGCTTCATCCCAAGGCGGAGAGGGTGCTCCACATCGGGTTCGGCACGGGGGGGACAGCCTATTCCGTCAGTCAGCATCCGGTGGAGCGCATCGACTGTGTGGAGATCTCGAAAGCTGTGATCGAGGCGGCTCCCCGGTTCCCGGAGACGAATCGAGGGGTGCTCGAAGACTCACGCGTCAGTCTGTACCTGGAGGATGCGCGGACGTTCGTGAGGCATACCCCGCACAAGTATGACGTGATCCTCTCGGACCTCGCCCATCCGATGCTGGCGGGCCAGGGTTTCTTCTACTCTGTCGACTACCTGCGGGACTGCCGGAGCCGGCTGAAGCCCGGAGGTCTCTTCAGCACGTGGATGCCGATCTACTCGCTGAATCTGGAAGGCCTGAAAGTGATGATCCGGTCCATCCGGGAGGTCTTTCCGTACGTCTATATCTGGCACTCGGAGGGGGGCCGGAATCAGTTCTGCGTGGTCCATGGGATGCTGCAGCCGCTGGAAGCTGTGTACGACGATGTCGCCCGGCGGATGGCCAGGCCCGGGGTGCGGGCAGACCTGGCGGAGATCGGCATGTGGCGGCCGGAGGGGATTCTGGCGCTGCTTCTCTACGATCATCACGCGGTGGATCGGTGGGTGGGAGAAGGGGGGCAGTTGAACACAGAGGACAACGGCTACCTCGAGTTCATCGCCTCCCGGGCCAACTATCAGTTCCCAGGGTCCCGGAAGATCAACTTCCTGTTCGCGTATCCGGACCTGGTGCTGAACTCCGGCGGGTCGGCGCTCGATTACGTAAGTGGAGCAGGAGGCCCGGAGGCGCCGTGGCGGGAGCGGCTGCGCCGGGAGGTGGAGGCGAGCCGCTATGTGCTGCGGGCCCGGCTGTATGAGCTGGGACGCCAGGATCGCTACGATTTGCTGGCGCTCATGGCGTATCGCCGGGCGCTGGCAGCGGTTCCCGATCACTTTGTGGCGAAGTCGATGGTCGCTGTCACAGAGGAGCAGATGAAGCAGGCGCGGGCAGCGGCTGTGCTTCCTGACGCAGCCTCCATCGCGCGGGAGCAGTGGCTGGCGGCGCTGACCGCTACCGAACGGTTTGAGGAGGCAGCGCGGTGGGCGGAGGCGCTGGCGAGAGAGTCTCCCGGGTGGTGGAATTACGTTGCCGTGGCGAACGTGCTGCGGCAGAAGCCGGAGGGGCTTGCACGCATCCTCCGCGCGAGAGGTCCGAGGACCCAGGGATCGTTCATGGGGATCCCGCGGACGCTCTTCGAGCAGGTGATTGCGGACGAGCGGGCGGCGGCGGGGCGGCCCGGCGAGCCCTCCAACTGGCAGCGGTTGGGCCAATGCTATCAGCAGATGGCAAGTGCGATCTGGTCGGTTTCCGTGGGCGCCGACGAGGTTAGAACGCCGGTGAGAATGAGCAGCCTCCGCCTCCACGCCGTGGCGGGATTGCTGGACTTGGCGGCCGCTCGTTATGCGAAGGCGCTCTCGCTGGCACCCGGGGATGTTGGCATCAGGTTCGCGCTGGCCTCGGTGCAAACCACGCGAGGAGAGTTCGAGGAGGCGATCGAGCTGCTGGCAGGGCTCGCCAGAGAGGGAGTGGCGGGATCGCCGGGCGGCGTTTCGGGGGCGCGGGTGAGCGCGACCTTGGCCTATGTGCGGGCGACCGAGGGGGATCCGTTCGCCTTTCTGCAGGAGGCGCAGGCAGCAGTCATGCGGCAGGTCGAGAGACGCCGCGAGCAGGCTGGTGCGTCCGACGGCGGGCACGAGCGACCGCGGGGATAAGCGGCGCCGGGAGGGACTCCAGGGGTTCGCGTCACTACCGGAGCGTTCGGCCGCGATAAGAGGCTATCAATAGCGGGCCGGCTTCGGGGTGGGTCGGCCGCGCGAGGCGGCTGCGCCGTCTTATCCTCACTTCTTCTTGCAGGCGTCGAAGGCGGAGGAGAGCGCTCTCATGCCCTCCGCCAGAACGGTGCCGTCGGAGCCGATGCCGATGAAGGTGAAGCCGTCGGCGATGGTCTGCTCGATCTGATCGGCCCCGCCGATGAGTATTCCGGCCGCCTTGCCCGCGCGACGAGCGGCCTCGTTCACCTTCGCCATGGCGGCGCGGAACCTGGGGTGCTCGAGCTGCCGCGGGATACCCATGTTGAGGCTCAGATCGAGCGGGCCGACGAAAAGGACGTCTACTCCGTCCACCGCCGCGATCTCATCTACCTGTTCGAGGGTCGATTCCGTCTCCACCTGCACGACGGTGAGGAGCGTCTCATTGGCAGTTGCGAGGTACTCACTGAAGTGCTGGCCGAAGCCGGCGGCCCGGGTGAGGCTGGCGGCGCCGCGAATGCCCTGAGGCGGATAGCGCATGGCGGCGACCGCCTGCTCGGCCTCCGCGGGCGTCGTCACGTAAGGGACAACGACACCCGCGACACCCAGATCGAGCACCCGCTTGAATTTCGGGGCTTCGTTCCAGGCGATGCGGACGATAGGGGAGGCGGGGGTGCCGGCGACGGCCTGGAGCTGGTGGAGGAGGCTGTCGTGGTCGCCCGCGCCGTGTTCGAGATCGAGCACGACCCAGTCGAAGCCTGCAAGGGCGGCGATCTCTGCGGTGATGCTGGAGCCGAGGTTGAGCCAGGTGCCACAGAGGAGCTCACGGTTGAGGACGCGGTCGCGGATGTAGTTCATCGGGCATGTCACCAGTGAGGGGTATTGGGAGAGTGGTTTCGGGAGGATGGGGAAGGCGTCCTGCCAAGGGCGGTCGTCTGTGTAGGGCGAGGTTTCGTTGACGCTGGTTCTTAGGGCGTGATAGAATCGCTGCGGGGAGGCGCGATGCGCGGCGATGAGGCGGCGGACAGCTTGTTTCCAGAGGACCGGGAGGCGGCGCAGGGGGCGGAGACGCGGGCGATGCCGCTGGCGGCGCGGATGCGGCCTCGGACCATCGAGGAGTTCGTCGGTCAGGAAGAGATCGTCGGCCCCGACACCTATCTCCGCAGTGCGATCGAGAACGACGAGCTTTCATCGGTCATCTTCTACGGGCCCGCGGGCACGGGAAAGAGCACGCTCGCCCACATCATAGCGGGCCGGACCAAGCGCCACTTCGAGGGCTACAGCGCGGTGACTTCGGGGGTGGCCGACATCCGCCGCGTGACCAAGCAGGCAAGGGAACGGATCAGGGCGCTGGGGCGGAAGACCATCCTGTTCGTGGACGAGATCCACCGCTTCAACAAGGCCCAACAAGACGCTTTCCTGCCGTTCGTAGAGGATGGGACGATCACCCTCGTTGGGTCCACCACGGAGAATCCGTACTTCGAGATCAACGCGCCGCTGGTCAGCCGATCCCGCATCTTCGTCTTCAAACCTCTGGGCGAGGAACAGGTCGGGGTGATTGTGGACCGGGCACTGGCGGATGAGGAGCGGGGGCTCGGGAAGCTCAACCTCGAACTGGAGCCGGAGGCGCGCGAGCACGCGATCAACCTGGCGAACGGCGACGCGCGGGCGGCGCTGAACGCGCTGGAGGCGGCCGCGCAGCACGCGGTGCAGGCGGCCGCGCAGAGCGCGGTGCAGGAGGCGGAAGGCGGCAAGCGGCCGGTGGTGACGCTGGAGATGGTGGAGGACGCGGCGCAGCGGCGGGCGCTGACGTACGACAAGGAAGGGGACACGCACTATGACGTGATCTCCGCCTACATCAAGAGCCTGCGGGGCGGGGACCCGGACGCGGCGCTGTACTGGCTGGCGCGGATGATCTCGGCGGGGGAGGACCCGCGGTTCATCGCGCGGCGGCTGGTGATCCAGTCGGCGGAGGATGTGGGGAACGCGGACCCGATGGCGCTGGTGGTGGCGACGGCGGCGGCGCACGCGGTGGAGTACGTAGGTCTGCCGGAGGCGCAGATTCCGCTGGCGCAGGCGACGATCTACGTGGCGACCGCGCCGAAGAGCAATGCCTCCTATCTGGGGATCGCGCGGGCGATGGAGGACGTGCAGAAGCGGGTCGTGCCAACGGTGCCGAAGCACCTGAGAGACGCGAACTATCCGGGGGCGAAGAGCTTTGGGCACGGGGATGGATACGTGTACCCGCACGACCATCCGGGACACTTCGCGCCACAAGAATATTTGCCGGAGGGGACGAAGTCGCGGCGGTACTACGAGCCGGGGGAGCTGGGGTACGAGAAGAAGATCAAGGCGCGGTTGGAGGAGTGGGAGAGAAGGAGGCGGCAGGGGCGCGGGGAGGGGTGAGGAGACGGTGTCGGGAGCAAGCTCCCGAAACACCGAACACCGAACAGGTGCAGGAGAAGGGGCAGGAGGCAAGCTCCTGCCGAACAGGCTTATGAAGCGTGAACGGGTTGCCGTGGCGATGAGCGGCGGTGTGGACAGCTCTGTCGCGGCCGCGCTGCTGTTGGAGCAGGGCTGCGAGGTGGTGGGGCTCACGATGCAGATGTGGCCGAGGGAGGCCGAGGAGGAGATCTCGCCGGGACTGCGCGGGTGCTGCGGGCTGGAGGCGGTGGACTCGGCGAGGCGGGTGGCGCGGACGCTGGGGATACGGCACTATGTCATCAACCTGCGGGAGCCCTTCGAGCGCCTCGTGATCGACCCCTTCTGCGACGAGTATCTCCAAGGTCGCACCCCGAATCCCTGCATTCGCTGCAACACCTTCGTCAAGTTCGGCCCTCTGCTGCAGCGGGCGAGGGAGATCGACGCCGAGAAGCTGGCGACGGGACACTACGCGCGGGTCGGATATGAGGAGGGGAGCGGCCGCTGGGCGCTGAGGCGCGGCGTTGACACAGGTAAGGATCAGTCGTACAGTCTCTACGCGCTGACTCAGGACCAGCTTGCGCGGGCGCTGTTTCCGCTTGGGGAGATGACGAAGGTGGAGACGCGGGCGCAGGCGGCGCGGCTGGGGCTGTCCACGGCGGAGCGGCCCGACAGCCAGGAGATCTGCTTCGTGTCCGGGAGCGGCTATCGGGAGTACCTGCGGAAGCGACGGCCGGAAGTGGTTCGGCCGGGGGCCATCGTGGACCGGGAGGGGCGGCAGGTGGGGAGGCATCGGGGGATCGCGTTCTATACCATCGGACAGCGGGAGGGGCGGCGGGTGGCGCAGGGCGAGCCATTGTAGGTAGTGGGGATAGATGTGGCGGACAATCGGCTGATAGTAGGGGGGGCCGGGGAGGTGCGGTCCCGGGGGCTGGTGGTGGGAGAGGTGAACTATGTGGCGGTGGCGGCGCTGCCGGAGGGTGGGAGCAAGCTTCGGGCGAAGATACGCTCCGGTGGGCGGTTGGCGGGATGTGTGGCGAGGGCGGAAGACGGGGGAGTGACGTTGGAGTTCGCGCGGGCTCAGCGGGCGGTCTCGCCGGGGCAGGCCGCGGTGTGCTATCAGGGCGAGGCGGTTGCGCTGGGAGGGATAATCGAGTCGGCGCTGTGAGG
>JAUVSA010000072.1 GCA_030597345.1 Bacillota bacterium | reverse complement strand
CGCCCACCCAGCGGCCCCTCCGCCCATCCCTTCGGCACCAAGAAGACGTCCCCCGGCACCGCCCCCCCGAACGCAGCCTCCACGTACTCCGTCCCGCTCGTCAGATTGCCCTCAACATTGTAGCGCTCTCGCTTCAGCGCAAACCCTGTCTCCTCGTCCAGCCACAGCCGCAGCGCCGCCGACCCCCCACCGCGCGGGATGATCGCGACCAGTTGCACCGGCCGCCCCGCGATCTGTTCCTGCCCCATCACTTTCGCCTCGTAGTTGCGTTCCGCCAGCTTCCGGTCGACCGCCAGCGCCGGCCGCGGATACAGCACCGCCTCGTGTGCGTGCGGGTCCAAGTAGATCAGCTGTCTCCCATCGTCGATCACCGACCAGCGCCGCCGTCCTGCTTCATAATCCAGCCGCAGCTTGCCTCTCGCCGCCCGGACCCTGGCCGTTGCCGCCCTGTGCCCGGCAGGCGACCTTCGCCCGGCCAGCGTCATCGTCCGCGCCCGCCCCACCATCGACGTTCGCTCTGTCGCCTCCTCGCTTCTCCACACCATCTCCCACACCGAAGACTGCGCCAGTGCGGCCCCCGCAGCGGCCGCCAGGACTGCCCAAGCTATCGCCAGCCGTACCCTCATCCGTTCTCCTCCACCGACGCCATCTGCAGTCCCAGCGCCGCCATATCCGAAAGCGGCGCCGCCCACACTGCCGACAGGTGGCCTTCCATCGTCGCCTGCATCTCTTCGTCCGCCTCCAGCGCCACCACCAGCCGCGGCTCTCCTAATCCCAGCGGCCCCAGCAACACGGCCACCATCAACACCAGCACCACGGCCGCCGTCGCCATGACCCATGCCCAGCGCGGCCGCCAGCCGAGCTTCGGCCGCCAGCCGAGCTTCGGCCGCCCGCGCGTCTCCCGCCGCCGCTCCCCACGGGGATGCAGCGCAATCCTCTCCTGAATCCCCTCCCAGGTCTCCGCTGGCGCCTCCTGCGGAGCCGTTGCATCCAACAGCTCTCCCGTCCGCTCCAGCGCCCGCAGCTCCGCCCTGCATTCCGAGCATGTGCGCGTGTGCGCTTCCACCCGCGCCCGCACCCGGCCCCGCAGCCCGCCCACCGCGTACTCCGCAAGTCTATCCCTTATGAAATCACACTTCGTCATCAGACCCCTCCACGTAACGAGACAATTCCTTCCGCAGCGCCTCCCGCGCCCGCGCCAGCCGGGACATCACCGTCCCCGGCCTCACTCCCATCGCCTCTGCAATTTCCGACATCCCCATCCCCTCCATATGGTGCATCACCACCGCCGCCCTCTGCTCTGCCGGCAGGGAATCGAGGGCACGCCGCACCTCCTCCTTCATCTCTTCCGATGCTAACATCTCCTCCGGCACGCCTTCCTTCCCGGCCGGCTCCGGCAGCCTGCTGCCGTCCTCCCCCGCCAGCGTGCTCTCCGTCACCTCCAGCCGCGCCCGCCCCGACTTCACCTCATCCCTTACCAGATTCGCCGCGATCCGATACAGCCACCCCCGGAATGCGCCCTCCTTCCGCAGCCGCGGCAGCGACTCCCACGCCCGCACGAACGTATCCTGCGTCAAGTCCGCCGCCAACTCCGCCTCCCTCACCTGGCTCCGAATGAAGGTATAGATGCCGGACTGGTACCGCCGATAGAGCGCCCCGAACGCCTCCCCGTCACCGGAGCGCGCCCGGCAGGCGACCTTCGCCCGGACGACCAGCTCTCGCACCTCGTCTCGATCTTCACCCATTCAGACGATCCATCCCCTCAGCTATTCCCTCTCTCCCAGCCACCGCCTGTCCTTCAGACGCCAAATTCGCCCCTTGCCGCATCCAAGGCTTGTCGCGGCGCCCCTTCACCACTACAATAACGGAGCAGACCCACCACATACTGCCACAGGAGCCGTGCTCATGTCCACACAGGGCGATCCCTGGCCTCAGGTGCGCCACGAGGCCGACTTCTGCGTTGTCGGCGGCGGAATGGCCGGCATCTGCGCCGCCCTCGCCGCCGCACGCCGCGGAGCCCGCGTCGTGCTCATGCACGACCGCCCCGTCCTCGGCGGCAACGCCTCCAGCGAGTGCCGCGTCCCGATCTGCGGGGCCGACCGCGCCGGCCAGATTCCCTACCTGCGCGAAACAGGCATACTCGAGGAGCTGCGCCTGGATAACCTCCACCGCAACCCGAATCGCGATTACTCCATCTGGGACCTGATACTCTACGACAAGGCCCAGTATCAGCCCAACCTGACACTGCTCCTCAACTGCTCCTGCCTGGACGCCAAGATGAGTGGCAACGCCATCGAAAGCGTAACTGGATGGCAGCTAACCACCCAGACCCACCAGACGGTCAAGGCGAAGATCTTCGCGGACTGCTCCGGCGACGCTGTTCTCGCCCCGCTCACCGGCCATCCATTTCGCATGGGCCGGGAGGCGCGCAGCGAGTACGGTGAATCGATCGCCCCCGAAGAGGCCGACGACTGCACCATGGGCATGACCTGCTTCGTCCAGGCACGCGAGTACGACACTCCGCAGCCGTTCGAGCCTCCGCCGTGGGCCCACCGGTATGACTCCGTCGACCAGCTCCCCTTCGATCCGCACGGCCGCTACGAGATCGAACACAGGTCCTTCGGCCTCGGCTACTGGTGGGTCGAGCTCGGCGGCGAGCAGCACTCCATCCACGACACGGAAGAGATCCGAGAGGAGCTTCTCCGCATTGCCCTCGGCGTCTGGGACCACATCAAGAACCGGGGCGACTACGGAGCAGACAACTGGGCCCTTGAGTGGATCCAGTTTCTGCCCGCCAAGCGCGAGAGCCGACGCTACCTCGGCGCTCATGTCCTCACCCAGAACGACCTCGAATCAGAGGGACGCTTCGAGGACGTGGTCGCCTACGGCGGCTGGACGATGGATGACCACCACCCGGCGGGATTCAACTCCGTGAAGGTTGGTGCTCCCGCCACCATCTACCACCCGACGCCGTCGCCATACGGCATCCCCTATCGCTCGCTCTACTCCGAGAAGATCGCAAACCTCATGTTCGCCGGCCGCTGCCACAGCGCCACACACTCGGCCCTCTCCAGCACCCGCGTCATGGGCACCTGCTCCAGCATGGGCCAGGCCGTCGGCACTGCCTCCGCGCTCGCCGTCAGCCGCGGCATCGCGCCCGCCGGGGTCCTCGACAACATCGCGGAGCTTCAGCAGGAACTGCTCGCCGATGACTGCTACCTCCCGTGGGCACCGCAAGTGCTGCCGCCTCTAACACGCAGTGCCAAGCTCTCTGCTTCCCAGGGCAAACCCGAGCCGGTCCGCGATGGCGTCGGCCGTCCGGTCGGAACCGATCCCCACGCCTGGGCGTGCAAGTCAGGGGATTGGATTGCCTACACGTTCGAGCGCGAGGCCCCCGTGGAGACCGTCACCCTAGCCCTCGACAGCGACCTCGAGAAGGACATCGCCCTCAGCCTCTACGGCGGCCATCACAACCAGGCCGAACCCCGCGTCCCCGATGTCGTGCCTCGCACGTTCCGCATCGAAGGATTCTCCGGCGGAGAATGGGAGCTTGTGCAGGAGGTCAGAGACAACCACCAGCGATTCGTCCGGCTCCCAATCAGCCGCCGGCTGTCCGGCGTTCGCCTGGTCCTCCAGGAAATGTGGGGCGGCACAGAATCGCGCGTCTACGCCTTCCATGTTGCATAGCCGGAGCATTCACAGGCGCCTGAAGGTCACCGGAACTTCCCTACGCGAGAGCGAAAGGAAGCTCGACTCCGAGCCCAAGCACAACGGATAGCGCAGCCAGCGCGCTTCTGGTCAGGAACTCCCCCAGCACCAAGCCCAGGAAGGCAGGCCGGAGCAGCCGGTAGAGCCTGAAGCCCCCGTAGCGGCGAACGAGCGTCGCCAGCAACCACCCAACAAGAGCGTTGAACCATAGGCCGTAGTTGGTGAAGAACGAGCTGGCGATGATGAAGCCGACCGGGCTCAGCGGCCACCAGACGAATCGAGTCCCCAGCCAGACCAAGAGGAAAGTGAACCCAGTACCCCCGGCCATGGCGCCGCGGAGCCAGTTGTCGGCCAGCTCGGGCAAGCGAAGGCTGGAGTCGAGTTGGCGGAAGGTGCAGGTTGCGGCCCCGGTCAAGGGCCAGCACCTTAGAGAGCTCGCGCCGTATCGGTGGGCCACTGCCAGCAGCGCCACGCTCCCCACGACCAGCACAACTGCGATGCCCACCGCCGCCGCCCCTGGGAAACGGGTGCCGCGGAGCCGCTCCGCGTGAACCAGCTTGAAACTGTTCATCATCTGGGGCATGGCCGAACTCTCGATGTCACTCATATAGCTCATCGACAGGTAGGCCATGATGGTGAGGGATCCCGGACCGACAGCAAGCGCGCCAATAGTGCGGAGCATGACCTCCCGGGGAAACGGATACACGCTGGCGTCGACCCTCATCACGCCCGCGGCCGCCACCAGCCGGGAAGAGCTGATCAGGACCACATAGAAGCCTCCCATCAGCAGAACGAAGCTCCACCACGACATTCCCGCGCGGACTGCCCACCAGATCATGAAGGCGTTAGCCAGCAGGAATCCCAGCAGCGCCCAACGGCCGCTGAGAGGTGCGTAGGGATCGGTCTTCTCGCGGCCCTTTCCCACGAGACTCCACAGAGCCACCCTGAGGGCGGTGCGCGATTGCCACAAAGCCGCCGCCGCGAGGGCGATGAACCCACCAGCCTCCGCGAAGCCGATGAGCGAGCGAGGTTCGAAGCCTATCCCGGCCGCACCCCCTGACTGGGTTACGCCAAAGCTCGCCAGCGCGACCAGCTCGATGCGGTACAGGACATAGAACAACCACAGGCTGAGAGACACCGCTGCGGGGATCAGGCATGTGATCCCGATGACGGCGAAGTACACACGAATCCTCATGTCCCCCAGGACACTCCAGGGCAGACCCAAGCCTGCGAAGTTTCCTCCCACAAGGTACTCCAGAGTGGGATCTGGCACCGCAGGAAAGAGTTGGCTGAGCCACTCCAGCACTGAGATGAAGGCTGGGATGGCAAAGCCGATCCAGAACACGCGGTTGCTCAGAATGCTCCGGCGGAGTGTGGGGATCGGCTGCTCTCCCCCAAGGGCCAGCGGGACGTCCTCGAGCGGAAAGGTAAGTCTCTGCCTCTCGATCCAGTCCCTTCTCATCAGCGCCGCCAGACAGAACATGGCGGCCATCAAGGCCGCGGTGAATCCCCCCCAGGCGAACATGGGAACAAGCCACTCGCGCCACGGTACGGCGCCGCCCTTCGGCAGGCCCTCCCAGAACCAATCGACCACCTCCAGGTTCGCGGGGCGAAGCCAGACCGGTATGTGCGGCCATATCAGGTGTTCCCAATCGTTCTCCGGCGTGGCCCGGTAGAAAGCGTAAGACATAGTCCCGAATAGATAGGGCAGGTACATCCTGATCAGTGGGAAGGAGATGATCAGCATTGCGTAGGCGACCAGCAGCTCGCCCCTTGAAAACGCGCGCCTGGGGCAGAGGCGGACGAGCAGCCCATTGACCGCCACGAGTATGAACACCGCAAACACGGGCCCCATGGGCAGCGATCCCCAGCCTATGGACCAAGTGGCGGTCACATAGTGTGTATAAGGATTGAGGACCGCCAGCAGCGCACTCACCAGCGCGCCCAGCAAGATGGCGCGACCGGTGATTGGAGTTGCACGGTTCATGGTTGAGGAACCTCAGCAGGGGCGGAGCGCCCGAAAGGGCGCTCCGCCTCGCACGCCGTCACTTCCTGACGCTGCCATCCTGGCTTCTCTCTCAGCACCCCGGATTCCCTATTCGATTCCCTCGCAGAGATGCTGCTGAATCGCCCTCGCCAGGTCGCGCCCGAACGCCCTCGCCGTCTCCGCCGTCACCTCCGCGCCCTGCGCGTTCGCGTATGGTATCTCCACTGTGGCGCCGAACCAGACGCCGGACAGAGTGGAAAGCCAATCACTCGCGCTGCGCGGCTCTCCGTCGAGCGGGCCGTACTCCTCGGCCGTGTTCCAGTCAACGCCGAACAACAAGTTGTTGCCCTTTCGATAGGGCAGAGGGCCGCTGGCGGCAGCTTCCAGCGCCTCGCAGAATCCCTCGATCCGAGCCCAGATATCCTCCTGCCGCACCCCGACGAAGTGGATCAGCTCATGCCATTTGCCCCTGTGCCCGGGGCAGTGCAGGTCCAGAGCCATCCGCAGTTTGCCGCCCGACCACTGTCGCGCCCACTCGCGCAGCGCGCGCACCTCAGGATACAGGCAGGGCGCGCGGTAGTCGCGGTTGTGGTCGTGGGGCCGGCGCGACTTCCCCTGGTCCCCGTCCTCCACCCCGTCCTTGTCCGCGAATGGCGCCGCGAAGAACTCCACCCGGTCGCGCAGCCACCGGCCGGTCTCGTCCTCCGCCAGGGCCGCCTCGACCATCCCCTCCAGCGCGTAGCTGGCCATCATCTCACAGGCGTGGTGACGCGCCGTCAGCAGCACTCGATGCTCGGGCTCGCCCTCCACTTTCCCGAACGAAAGAAACTCGACCGCGCGGCCCTTGCGGCTGCGACAGAGCCCGCCCGGACGAAGGTGAGTGCTGCCCGCGTGGGCCGCTAGAAACTCCTCCAGATTCGCCTGCGTGTACGGCATCCCGAAGGAGAACCTGACCTCCCGCGTATCCTCCGGGAAGCTGTACGCGAAGCTCCTCTCGTCTCCCGACTCCGCGCCGAGCCACTCCCACGTCCGGCCGCTATCTCGGCTGACACCAGGGCCCCTCACTCCTACATCGTCGCCCTCGAACTCGAACCCGAGCGTGCGCCCTCCCGCCCCTCGCACCCGGAAGTACCAGTAGAACCAGTGCCCCTCCGTATCCCGCAGGTCCGGCCGCACCCGCGCCCTGTCGCCTTCAATCCCGTCCACCACCACATTCCCGCCCGGGAACTCGCAGTCTATCTCGATCACGCTCTGCCTCCGCGGCACGCTGGAACAGTCCCCTTCCCGTCCCTCTCCCATAGACCTTCCGGCAGGTTCCGCTCCCCTTGAGAAGGAACTACCCATCCGATCATTCGTGCCAAGGAGACATCAAGCATGGCCCTGGAGATTATTGCTATCGGCGAGGCCCTCGTCGAGGTGATGCGCACCCGCGTCGACGATCCGCTCGACCGCGCCTCCGAATTCGTCGGCCCCTTCCCCAGCGGCGCGCCCGCCATCTTCGCCGATCAGGCCGCCCGACTCGGCCACAAGGTCGGCTTCATCGGCGCCGTCGGCGATGATGACTTCGGGACCTGCCTCCTCGACCGCCTCCAGGCCGACGGGCTCGACGTCGCCCACTGCCCCCGCGTCGCTGACCGAGCCACCGGCGTCGCCTTCGTCACCTACTTCTCCGACGGCAGCCGCCGCTTCCTCTACCACATCGCCCACGCCGCCGCCGGCCGGATGCCCGACCTGGACCCCGCCTACTTCGAGAGCGTCAAGTTCCTCCACATCTGCGGCTCCTCCCTCTCCGTCAGCGAGCACATGCGCGACTCCTGCTACCGGGCCGTCGACTTCACCAAGGCCGCCGGCGGCCGCATTGCCTTCGACCCCAACCTCCGACCCGAGCTCCTCGGCGGCGAAGAAGCCCTCCGCCGCATCTGCGGTCCTGTGGTCGAGGCCGCTCACGTCGTCCTCCCCAGCGGCGAAGAGGCCGAGCTCCTCACCGGCGTCAGGGGCGCAGACGACGCCTGCCGCGCCCTCCTCGACCGGGGCCCCGAAGTCATCGCTCTCAAGCGCGGTGCAGAGGGCTGCACCATCTTCACCGCGGGCCAGAAGCTCGACGTCCCCGCCTTCCCCGTCCAGGCCGTTGACCCGACGGGCGCCGGCGACTGCTTCGACGCCGGCTTCGTCGTCGGCCTGCTGGAAGACCTGCCCCTCGACCAGGTCGGCCGCCTCGCCAACGCCTCGGGGGCACTCGGCGCCACCCGCAAAGGGCCGATGGAAGGCGCCTTCCCCCGCGCCGTTGTCGAGCGATTCATGAAGGACCAAGTGACGCCAGACACAACGTAGCCCACCCCTGTTCAGCAGGGGTGGGGCCGTTCGCAGATCAGGAGGCGCTCACATGCCCACCAGCAAATCGTCCCGCACCCGCAAGACCAGCACCGTCTACTTCGCACCCGCCGGTGCCGCCGACCGTCGCGGCCCCCTCCGCGCCATCGAGACCCTCTTCCGCAAAGTCGCCCCCAAAGACACCATCGCCAAGGGCGACTACGTCGCCATCAAGCTCCACTTCGGCGAGGAGGAAAACGTCCGCTACATCAGGCCCACCTTCATCCGCCGCCTCGCCGACCTGGTCAAAGATGCCGGCGGCATGCCGTTCGCCACCGACACCCTCACCCTCCACAAGCGCAAGCGCCACAATCTCTTCGGCCACCTCGAAATCGCCGCCGAGCATGGCTTCACTCGAGAAACGCTCGGCTGCCCCGTCCTCATCGCCGACGGCCTCCGCTCCAGCGGCGTAGAAGTCTCTGTCCCCGGTGGTCTAGAGCTCGACTCCTGCACCGTCGCCCAGGCCGTCTACGATGCCGACGTCCTCATCAACGTCGCCCATCTCACCATTCACGACGAGATCCCATTTGCCGCCGCCATGAAGAACATCGGCATGGGCTGCGTCACCAGAGAGACGAAGCTCCGCTGTCACGGCACCGGCGTCTACCCTGACTTCGACGCGGGCAAGTGCGTCCTCTGTGGCCACTGCCTCCGCATGTGCCCCGGCGACGCCTTCACCCTCAAGCGCCGCAAGATCCACTTCGACCCAGCCCTGTGCGTTAGCTGCGGCGACTGCTTCG